>CAMHUJ010000037.1 GCA_946188175.1 uncultured Ruminococcus sp. | reverse complement strand
GACGGTTCTGATCTGCGGCATGACCGACGGCGCAGAGATTTCCTGCACGCTTTACCGCGCAGAGGGCGGCATCGACCTCTCGATCACCGCAAAGCGCGAGGCAAACCGCATTACCGTTACCTATCCTGCAACCGACCGCAGATTCATGATCCGCGTTGCAGGCACAAACAGAAACGTACAGGCAGAAGCCGGCGGAATGACCGTCATCAGCCTGTAAGGCATAAAACGTCGCTGACGTAACACAACAGAATGGAGTGATCTGCATGAGCAAGAAAAAGGAAATTGATTACATCTGGCAGGACAGAAAACGCACGATCTTCGGACTGCCCTGGACCTTTACCAAATATTTCCTGACGGAAACGAAATTCATTACCAGAACCGGAGTCTTCAATCTGGACGAGGATGAGCTCGATCTCTACAAGGTGACCGATAAAAAGCTCAAGCTCCCCTTCTTCCAGCGGCTCGTCGGCTGCGGCACGGTCATTATCTATGTCCGCGATACCGATACGCCGGAAAAGGAAGTCCACTGCATCAAGCATCCGCGCGAATTTCTGGCTCAGCTCGATAAGCAGATCAACGCAGAGCGCGACCGCTACAATACCAGAGGCAGAGACCTCTATGCGATCACCGGCGGCATGGCAGGCGGTCACGGACATCATCACGATCATGACGATATGCCGGATCATCCGCATGACGATGACTGCGACTTCCACGATCACGAATAATCTCACGAAGGGACTTGACTGAAATGCTTCAGTTTGTTACAGAAAAAATATCCGTCTGGGAGCGCCTGAAGGCGGAATCGCGCCCGATCTATCTTTACGGCATGGGCGACGGCGCCGTCAGGATTCTTGCAGCCATGCGCACCTACGGGATTCAGGCTGCCGGCATTTTTGCCAGCGATGAATTCGTGCGCGGACATGATTTTGCAGGGTATCCTGTGCGCAAGCTCTCCGAACTGGAAGCGGAGCTCGATGATTTTGTCATTGTGCTCGCATTTGCTGTCTGCTCCCCTGCGATGATCGACCGCATCCGCGTCCTCGGCGAAAAGTATCAGCTCTATGTGCCGGATGTACCGGTCGTCGGCGGCGGACTGTTTACGCCGGAATACTGCCTCGAGCATGAGGAGGAGATTCAGGCGGTCTATCAGTCGCTGGCAGATGAGCGTTCCCGTCAGATCTATGCCAATATCATCAATTTCAAGATCAGCGGCAATCCTGCCTATCTGATAGATCAGGTGGACAGCAAGGATGAGATCTGGAACCGCGTGCTCCAGCCGACAAACCATGAGATCTATGTCGATCTCGGCGCATACAACGGTGACACGATCCGCGAAATGCTCGAATATACGCGCGGAAAATATCACCGCATCATTGCCGTCGAGCCGGATAAGAAGAACTATAAAAAGCTCGTCAAATTCGTCGGCGATACGCCCTCCGTGCAGTGCTATCAGTGCACGGCGTGGTGTGTCGATACCGAGCTGCCGTTCGGTGCAAAGGCAGGCAGACAGTCTGCAATCGCAATGGAGGGCGCCATGACACCGGCAAGAGCCGTGGACAATCTGCTCGCAGGCAATCCGGTCACGCTCCTGAAAATGGACGTTGAGGGTGCCGAGCGCGAAGCACTCTGGGGCGCAAGCCGTTCGATCGCGCGTTATGCACCGAAGCTCATGATCTCGCTTTATCACCGCAATGAGGATATCTTTGAGCTGCCGCTGCTCGTCAAGCGCATCAATCCGCGCTACCGCCTGTTCATCCGTCACCTGCCGTATATTCCGGCATGGGAGACCAATCTCTATGCAGTCTGTGAGGACAACGGCAATACGCAATATGCTGAATAATTGAGTGATACCTCCGGTGCGCTGCCGGAGGTATTGTCTTCTTCGTATCAACAACAGAAAGGAATCCTACAATGAGCAAATCAGAAAACACAGTCAAAAAGGCGCATAAGATCAGAAAAGTCATCCTCAGAATCCTCGGCATTCTCCTTCTCATTATCGCAGTCCTCATCGCGGTTCTGTCAATCCGGCATCATATTCTCAATAAACGCGACCGCGAAATCTATGCAGATGCCTACGGCGAATACTATACGACGCCGCAGGGCAGAAAGATGAACTACACACGCTTTGACAGCGACGCAGAGGATGTCGCGGTCATTCTTCCGGGCTACGGCTGCCCGACCGTTCGCTATGAATTCGATGCATTCGTCAAGGGACTCAGCGACCGGTATCAGTTCATCGTCGTCGAGCCGCTCGGCTACGGTCTCAGCGACGGCGCGGTTTCCGAGCGCAATGTCACGAATTTCTGCGAAGAACTGCACGGTCTGCTCGCTTCGCTGCACTGTGACAAATACACGCTGATCGCACATTCGATCGGCGGGCTCTATTCGCTGTACTACGCGAATCAGTATCCGGATGAGGTGCAGGGCTTTATCGGCATTGATGCCTCCGTGCCGCATCAGTGCGACGCCGACCAGTGGATCGCCAAGCCGAAAAATGTATATTTTCTATACAAAGTCATGCGTCCGCTGCTCTACGGCTCCGGCATCAACCGTCTGGTGAGTGAGCTCAGCTTTGAGCAGACTGCTGCGCAGATTCCGACGCTCAGCGAGGACGACAAACGCATCGCAAAAGCAATCTATTGCGCCGCAGGACTCAATGACACGCTCATGGACGAGATGAAAATGCTCGAAGCCAATATGCTCGAATGCTATGATATGAAGTTCCCTGAAAGCGTGCCGGTGCTTTACGTTCTCGCAAAAGACAACACCGATACGATGCCGGACTGGGAGCAGTATCACAAAGACCTCGTCACGAACCCCGACAGCCGCGTGACCGTCATTGAAGGCGCACATTATCTGCACCTCACCAGCCTGCAAAAACTGACCGAAGAGATCACAGACTGGCACCACAAATAAAAAAGCCGCGGAATCTCAGCATCTGCTTTGATTCCGCGGTTTGTTTATTGCAGCAGCGTATCCTGCATCAGCGTGCGCTCCAGAATGCCCGTACAGGCGGCAAGCGTCACGCCGTAATTCGTAAACGGAATGCCCTGCGCCATTGCCGTTCGCATCCGCCAGCGCATTTCGCGTTCCGTGCGCATACAGCCGCCGCAGTGAATGACCAGATCATAGCCCGAAAGATCGGTCGGGAACGTGCCGCCGGAGCTGTAGGACAGCGCAAAGGTTCTGCCGGTATATTTTCCGATTGCACGCGGCAGCTTGACCGTCCCGATATCATTGCACTGCCGGTGATGCGTACAGCCCTCGGCGATCAGGATTTTTGCGCCGTCGGGAAGCGTTTTCAGTGCTCTGGCACCTTCCACCGCCGTTTTCAGGAAACCCTTGTAGCGCGCCATGAGAATCGAAAAGGATGTCAGCGGCACATCCGCAGGCACGATCTGTGCGACTGCGGCAAATGCCTGACTGTCCGTCACGACCATACGCGGCGGCGTTTTCAGCGATTGCAGCAGCCCGCCGAGCTGTTCCGTCTGCACAAGCAATGCATTCGCATGCGCATCAAGCACCTCACGGAGCGTCTGCTGCTGCGGCAGAATCAGTCTGCCCTTCGGCGCGGATTCATCAATCGGCGTCACGAGTATCACCAGATCATTCTCCGCAATCAGATCGCGGATGATATAATGCTCCGGCGCATCGGTCTGCGCGAGCGAACCGAGCATTTCCTTGAGCGCCGTGATGCCCTCACCGGTGACTGTGCTCGTCAGAACCGCGTTCTCCGGTAATTCCGCCGGACGCGCCGTCAGCGTATCGCATTTGTTCAGCGCCAGCAGATACGGCGTATGCTCCTGCGCAAACAGACGCATCAGCGCATGTTCCGTATCGGAAAGCGGCTTTGCGGCATCCGCGACCAGCACCGCAATATCCGTGCGGAACAGCTCGCGTCTGGTTTTTTCGATGCGCTGCGCACCGAGCTGTGCATCATCATCATCATAGCCTGCGGTATCGGTCAGAACGACCGGACCGAGCGGCAGCAGCTCCATACTCTTTGTGACGGCATCCGTTGTTGTTCCGGCGACCGCCGATACAATCGAGACCTCCTGTCCGGTCAGCGCATTCACAAGGCTGGATTTTCCGGCATTGCGCTCGCCGAAAAATCCAATATGGATGCGCTCAGAAGCAGGTACCTGTTCAAGACTCATATGATCCTCCCTATGCAGAAACAGGCGGCAGAAAATTGCCGCCTGTCTGTTGTCTGCTATAAAATGTGCTTATTTTGCCGGTGCAAACTCTTCATCTGTAATCAGCTTTGCGATGTATTTCAGAATCTTGACGGTATCGTCACCGGTCAGGACACCGTCACCTGTTACCTCGGCATTTGCCTTGCCTTCCGCAGTAAGATTCGCCGTCGCATCCTCAGCCACAAAGCGGCTGAGCAGAACAGCATCGGAAACATCAATCTGCTGATCGCAGTTTGTATCGCCCCACTTGACTTTTTGGGGACTGCTCCCGGATGTTTCAGAGGATGCCGAAGACGAAGACGAGGAAGTCGTCACGGACGAAGACGTCGTTTCCGAAGAAGATACGGACGAAACCGTGGTTACGGTCGTGGTCTCGGTGGTTTTCTCCGAGGATGCGGTTGTTGTCGTCTCGGATTTCACGGTCGGGGTCGTGCCGTTGACACCGCCGCCGTAGTAATCGCTCAGCGACTGACCGTTCTTGCCAATCGGGATCTTGTGATCCAGACCGATGAACACGCCGTTCTCATCCTGCCAGAGCGCCTTTTCGACAAATTTGTACTTTTCCTCATCCCACTTGCCGAAATCGTCATAGACCAGTCCGCCGGTATCACCGGAGTTTTCGTTGAAGCACCAGAATGTGTGGTGAATATGCTTGTCGATCATATAATCGCGCAGCTCCTGCATCCAGTGCTTGTTCTCGCCGGTCGGGTCATGCTCCTTGTCAATGAAGCCGCCCCACTCGCCCATGAGCAGCGGATACATATTATCCTCGACCAGATATGCCCATGTATCGCGCCAGTAGTCGTCCAGCAGCGTTTCACGGGAGAAGGTCTTGGAATCATCGTCCATATAAAACCACTTCTGCGACCAGACCAGCGGGCCGTAATCATGCGGCGAATAGACAATCTGCTTCTTGTACTCGCCGATGTCCACCGGATGATCCTTGACGCCGCGGAGATTGCCGCCCCACCATGCACCGAAAACCTTGGACGGCTCATCGTAATGTGCATAGTCAACAGCAGGTGTTGTCCAGTCTGCACCGTTTGCAAAATCCGGATAGCACTCGATGCCCTCAATCATAATCAGCAGATTCGGATTCGATTTCAGACATGCCATTGCGCCGCGCTCGGCAGCGTATTTCCAGTTGTTATCATCCTTGGAATCATCCCACTTGGCGAACTTGCCTTCCTCCGGCTTACCGTGCGGCTCATTCTTCAGGTCGATTGCAATAATGGTATCGTTGTCCTTGTAATAGTCGCAGAACCAGCTCAGTGCTTCGAGCCAGTCGTCGGTCGAGAAATTGGAATCATACCAAAGCGGGAGCTGATGTCCGGACGATGCAGACGTCGCACTGTGAATATCAATCATGATCTTCATACCGTTTTCGCGGCACCAGTCAACTGCCATATTCCAGATATCAAAGCTGTATTTGAGGGTGTAGTTGCCCTCGCCGCCGACGCCGCCTTCCTCAGTCAGCTCCGGATTCTCATAAGGGTTGACCATCATATTGACTTCGCCGACGCCGCTTCCCTTATCCGAGCCCTTGTTCTTCCATTGCAGAATGATCTGCGTGGACATCGGTACGCGCAGCAGGTTGAAGCCGTGATCGGCAATCTGATTGAGCATGCTGTGCATGTTCTTTGACCATACGCCGTCAAAGACCTGTCTGCCGCAGTTGTAGCCGAACCAGTTGACACCGGTCATCCAGACCTCTTTGCCGTTCATATCGACAACCTTGCCGTTTTCGACATGCAGCCAGTCGTCCTGCGTGTCACCGGCAGCGGAAGCCGTCACACCGGAAAACGGCATCGCGGTTCCGTTCATGACAAGCATTGCGGCTGCCGTCAGAACTGCTGTCAGACGTTTCATCCTTTTCATAGAAATCCCCTCTTCTTTCAGAATAATATTGCAGACTGATCCCCGCAGATCAGTAACTGAACTGTTTGGATTTGCGCCACGAGACAATCGTCAGGATCAGGAACACAATGCCGAGCACCGCACCGGCAGCACCGATTGCAATATTCACCGGATAGCTTTTGAAATTCGCAGAAACCAGCATAACCTGTTCAAAATCCTGAACATAATCGTTGCCGTAGCACTCCTGCACAATCGCAGACAGATCATCCGGCATATTCCTGACAACCGCCGTGAACTCCAGAAAAGAGTGCGGCTCTTCCGCATCGGCATTCTCATCGCTGTAATAGCGTTCGCACTCATCTGCAAGCGCATCCAGCGTAGCGTACTGCTCAGTGTTGCCTGTTTCATAAAGCATATACTGATCGTCATATCCGACGATCGAATAATAGAGCGCAGTCGTTCGCTTGGAGGTCTCGATGCCGAACGTCGATTTGGTCTCCTCATTGGAAGCAATGCAGCCGTCCGTGATATCAATGACACCGTGGACAAGCTCACCTGCTTTCAGTTCACCGGCAGCGACCTCCTCAAATGCACGGATATCACCCTTCACATACCGTAAAAACTGCGGGAATGTGCTCAGCAATACGCCGCCGAGACACAAGCAGACCAACGCGATTGTACCGAATATCTTTGTTTTATTCATTCCCGTCATCTCTTCCTTTCCCGTTTCTGTCAATCCTTCATAGAAGATACGCGCAGACGGTTCAGCGCACGCTTGAGCTTCATTTCCGCATACTCAAGCTCCTGCTGATCCTTGCTGTTCTCCTTGCGGCGGAGCGCATCCTGCTCGGAGCGCTTTGCCCAGTCTACGTCAATATCCTCTGCCCATTCCACGGCATTCGCAAGAATTGCCGTCTGCGAAGGCGAAACCTTGATCGCACCGCCGGACAGTGCCGCAAGCCGTTCCTTTCCGTCCTCCATGGTGATCTTCACCGGACCGGACGGCAGCGCCGCGACATATTTTTCGTGCTTTGCGAGAATACCGACATCACCCTCTGTTGTACGGATAATCACGCGCTGCACATCGCCCTCAAAGAAAATCTTTTCCGGCGTAATGATTTGCAGAAAGAACGTGCTCATTCTGCATCCTCCTCCAGCGTTTTAGCCTTTTCAAGCACATCGTCGATCGTGCCTGCAAACAGGAATGCGGATTCCGGAATATCATCATGCTCACCGTCGATGATCTCGCGGAAGCCGCGGATCGTCTCGGCAATCGGTACATATTTGCCCTCCATACCGGTAAACTGCTCGGCAACGGAGAACGGCTGGCTCAGGAAACGCTGCACCTTACGTGCTCTGGAAACAGTCAGCTTATCCTCATCGGACAGCTCATCCATGCCCATGATCGCAATGATATCCTGCAATTCGGTATAGCGCTGCAAAATCGTCTGGACCTGCCGTGCGACGCGGTAATGCTCCTCGCCGACGATCTCCGGTGCAAGGATACGGGAGCTCGATTCCAGCGGATCGACTGCCGGATAAATACCGAGCGAAGCGATCTGACGCGAAAGAACGGTCGTCGCATCCAGATGCGCGAAGGTCGTTGCCGGAGCCGGGTCGGTCAGGTCATCCGCAGGAACATAGACTGCCTGTACGGATGTGATTGAGCCCTTGCCGGTCGATGTGATACGCTCCTGCAATGCGCCCATTTCCGTCGCAAGCGTCGGCTGATAACCGACGGCGGACGGCATACGTCCGAGCAGTGCGGAAACCTCCGAGCCTGCCTGCGTGAAACGGAAGATATTGTCGATAAACAGCAGCACATCCTGCCCCTCGGTATCGCGGAAATATTCCGCCATGGTCAGACCGGAAAGCGCCACGCGCATTCTTGCGCCGGGCGGCTCATTCATCTGACCGTAGACAAGGCAGGTCTTTTCGAGAACGCCGCTGTCCTTCATCTCGTGATAGAGGTCGTTGCCCTCACGGGTACGCTCGCCGACACCCGTGAAAACGGAGATGCCGCCGTGCTGGTTTGCAACATTGTTAATCAGCTCCTGAATCAGAACGGTCTTGCCGACGCCTGCGCCGCCGAACAGACCGATCTTGCCGCCCTTTAAGTACGGCGCGATCAGGTCGATAACCTTGATACCGGTCTCGAGAACTTCACTGCTCGCTGCCTGCTCCTCATAGGAAGGCGCATCGCGGTGAATCGGCCAGCGCTCCTGCGTTTCGGGTGCAGGCTGCTCATCGACCGGATCGCCGAGCAGATTGAAGACTCTGCCGAGCGTCTCTCTGCCGACCGGCACACGGATCGGGCTGCCGGTATCAACGGCATCCAGTCCGCGGACGAGGCCGTCCGTGCTGCTCATTGCAATGCAGCGAACAATATCGTCACCGATATGCTGTGCGACCTCGAGCACAAGTCTCTGCCCGTTGTTGTCGCATTCGATTGCGTTGAGCAGTCGGGGCAGCTCGTGCTTCTTGAAGCGCACATCAACGACTGCGCCGATGATCTGAACGATCTTGCCGGTGCCGCCGCGCTTGAATTCTTCGTTTGCCATTTTCAAAGGCTCACTTTCATTAAGATTTGTTATTATACTATTTTGCTTGCGACAGTATGATTCGCATAGGTCGCCCAATCGGGTTCATAACTGTCATTGCCCCAGCATCGTTTATATGCCGGAGTATGCGCCGACAGGTGAAGTGAATTTGCGGGCTTCGTAAAAGTATACACAAATCAGAGTTTTTTGCGATACTCTCCCCTGCCAAGGAACTCAATAAAGCCCTTATCACGCAGAAATTGCAATTGCTGTCTGATCTTAGGCTTTATATTCTGATTATCAACATACTTTGCCTGCAGCTGATCCGCGAATGCATACACTTCGCGCAGCGTAAACACATCGTTCGGGATCGCATTCACACAATTAAGCACATCCATCAGCCATCCTCTTGAAGCAAGGGATTTCGTTTGAAGCTGTTTGATTTCGCTGTATCTCTGAATGACATCCCGATGGTCACGAATGATACCGTCTCGAATAACTGTAATCCGCCCTTGCTCCGGTATATCCTCAATTAGAATATTACAGCCTACCCAGTTTGCGCGTCTTGCTGTTGGAGGAAGCTGTTTTCTCTTTTCGATAACAGCGGGAACAAAGAAAAAACGCGGTATCAACATCAGGCGTGTCACATCAAACGTATCATTATACTGCAAAACAAAAAGGTCAGGGTTAGAATCACTTGAGATTCGTTCGATCATCGTAGCATATGCTCCGTCAGCAATCTTTCGTCCGAGCTTTCCGCGTTTACTCTTTAATTCGTATATTTCCCCGCAAATCTCACATTGAAAATCAGCAACAGGGGAATTATTCGCTAAATGTGAAATTCTCGGATTACCGCAGTTCGGACAGTACATATTATCGCCAAGCCACG
>CAMHUJ010000036.1 GCA_946188175.1 uncultured Ruminococcus sp. | reverse complement strand
AAGCTGCGGTTGTCTCCGTGACGAACGAGCCTGGCGAAATCGCACCGCTGACAAAGGTTTCCACGCCGGGTGTCAAGACGATTGACGATCTCAAGAAGTTCCTGAAAATGGATGAAAAGCTGCTTGCAAAGGCTGTTGTATACCAGAAGAACGAGGACGACAGCTTTATCATCGCGTTTATCCGCGGCGATCTCGAGGTCAATGAGACAAAGCTGCGCAATTATCTCGGCTATGAGATTCATCCGGCTGTCGAAATCGGCGAGGAGAGCGGCATTGTGCCGGGCTTCATCGGTCCGGTCGGTCTGCCGAAGAATATCACGGTTGTCTTTGACAAGTCGCTCAAGGGCATTGAGGCGCTGGTCTGCGGCGCAAATGAGGTGGATGCACATTACACCGGCATGAACGTAAAGCGCGATATCGGCGATGTGCATTATGTTGATGTTGCAAAGACCTTTGCAGGTGCGGTTTGTCCGGAGTGCGGCAGACCGAATATCCACATTGAAAAGGGCATCGAGATCGGCAATATCTTCCAGCTTGGCAAGAAGTACACCGAGTCGATGGGCATGACTTATCTCGATGAAAACGGCGACCGTCAGATTCCGATTATGGGATGCTACGGCATCGGCGTCGGCAGACTGTGTGCATCGGTCTGTCAGGAGAGCCATGACGATTACGGTCCGATCTGGCCGATCAGCATTGCGCCGTGGCAGGTCGAGGTCTGCAATCTGCGCGTAGACGATCCGGCTGTGAAGGAAGCCGCCGATCGTCTGTATGCAGAACTGCTTTCGCTCGGTGTTGAGGTGCTCTACGATGACAGAGACATCCGTCCGGGTGCGATGTTTGCAGATGCCGATCTGTTCGGTATTCCGCTGCGTGCGGTCATCAGCCCGAAGTCTCTTGCCGCAGGCGGTATTGAGATTTCCGCGCGTGACAAATCCTTCCGCGAGACGATTCCGGCATCGGAGGCAGCAATCTGGCTCCGCGACAAGGTCGTTGAAATGCTGAATGCATAAGATATGAAAACAGCCGCGAAATCAAAGCAAAAGCTGAGATTTCGCGGCTTGTTGTTATTGTATGACGCTGCACTGAGTGATGCTGTAATACTGCATACAGCGGATTGCATCCGCCGTGATGCGTTCGCCGCAGAGCACAATCGGCACTGCCGGCGGGCAGGATACCGAAAACTCTGCGCAGATGCGGTTCAGGCAGTCTTCGACCGGCAGTATTTCCGTCGGTGCATATAAGATCTCGGAAAGCGGCATGACCTGATGATGCTCATGCGGAAACTGCGGCGGCTGTTCCGTCACCGGAGACTGCCGCGGGATGCTGCACAGTACATCCGTGACATGCTGCAAATCCGCAGCGGATTGCATCGGCGACGGCATCATCACTGCGAAATCCGGATCTGCAAATTCTACATAAATATGATGATTTTGCAGGGTATCCGCAAGCTGCGTTCCGGTATAGCCGAAGGGCTTTGGCTGGATTGTCAGTTTCATCGGTTCCTCGCCGCAGAGTGTCCAGCCGTGCTGCCGGAGCCGGCTGCGCATTGTATCAAGCTGCGGCAGGAAATCACGCAGATTCGCAGGAAATGTGTCAGACAGATACCGGTTGCAGAGATCAAGCGATTCAAGGATCAGATAGCTCGGGCTTGTTGAAGCAAACATCGCAAGCGCCTGCTTTGCTTCTGATTTGCAGATTTCCGGCGCGCTGTCTCCGATATGCAGATAGGCGCCGCCGGTCAGGACAGGCAGTGTTTTATGCGCTGACGTACAGCAGAGATCGGCACCGAGATCGGCAGGATGCAGAGAATCCGGCAGATAGCGAAGATATGCGCCGTGTGCGCTGTCCACAATCAACAGCATATCATGTGTATGGCAAAAGTCCGCAGCCGCACGGATGTCCGCAAGATTGCCCAGATAATCCGGCGAGGTCAGCCAGAGCGCGGCAGGCTTCGGATCGCATCGAAGCAGCTGCTGCAGACCGGCTCCCGTGATTCTGCCGGTCAGATACGATGCATCCTGCTGCGGTGCAATCCACTGTACATCAAAATGCAGAAGTGCGGCAGCCGTCAGGAAGGTTTTATGAACATTGCGTGCCGCCGCAATCACAGGTTTTCTGCCGGATGCCGCGGCATAACGCATCACAAGATACAGCATCGCACGGATACAGAGCGAGGAGCCTTCAGCGGAATAAAGCGTCCGGCAGCCGAACAGCGCAGCGGCATTGGCTTCACTTTCCGCAATAATGCCCTCGGGCGCAAAGAGCTCGTCTGCGCCGCTGATTTCGGTCAGATCATATGGCTCGCAGCCGAGCAGCGGTGTGCCCTTGTGCCCGGGCATATGCATTCTGATTGCATCTGATTCTGCGTATCTCCGCGCAAAATCATAGATCGGCGTGTTCATTCGGATCGGGAGAACTGCCGGTCGATCTCCGCCATGATCGCGCATTCCATGCGCTTGCGGAACAGCTTGCAGCCGTATTCATATACGCCGCGGACGGAGCCGGTCGCGTGATAGGCATTTGCAGCGCAGCCGCCGGAGCAGTAAAGCCGCGCCCAGCAGGTTCTGCATTCCTCGCGCGCATAGACATTGCACGCCATGAAATCATCCTGAATCGCGGTGTTATCGACGCCCTTCCAGATATCGCCGAGCCGGAATTTCTCCTCGCCGACGAACTGATGACATGGGTAGAGATCGCCCCACGGCGTCACAGCCATGTACTCTGTGCCGGAGCCGCAGCCGGAAATGCGCTTATAGATACAAGGACCGCCGGTCAGGTCGATCATGTAGTGGTAGAACGTGAACGGCTTGCCTTCCCTGCGGCGCTGTATCATCAGCTCTGCGAGCTTTTCGTACTGCTCCATGACTACCGGCAGGTCATCTTCGGTCAGCGCAGCGGGATCGCCCTCTGCTGCAACGACCGGTTCCATGCTCAGCTCATGGAAGCCGAGATCAAGCATGACCTTGATATCCTCGAGAAAATCAGGGTTTGCATGTGTGAAGGTTCCGCGCATGTAATAGTTTTTGCCGCCGCGTGCTTTAACCAGCTTCTGAAATTTCGGGACAATCTTCTCCCAGCTGCCGTTGCCTGCATAATCGACACGGTAACGGTCATGGATTTCCTTTCTGCCGTCGAGAGAGAGCACGACATTGCTGCATTCGCGGTTTGCAAAATCAATGACATCGTCGTCGATCAGGAGACCGTTCGTTGTCAGCGTAAAGCGGAAATGCTTGCCGGTTTCCTGCTCGATGCTTCTTGCATATGCAACGAGGTCTTTTACGACCTGAAAGTTCATCAGCGGCTCACCGCCGAAGAAATCAACCTCAAGATTATGTCTTGTGCCGGAATTGGCAACAAGAAAATCCAGTGCCTGCTTGCCGACTTCAAAAGACATGACGGCACGGTCACCGTGATATTTTCCCTGACTTGCGAAACAATAGGAGCAGTTGAGATTGCAGGTATGTGCGATATGCAGGCAGAGTGCCTTGACAACGCCTGCGGTTTTCTGCTTGAGTGTACCGGCAATCGGCTCAAAGGTGTCTGGCGAGAACAGCTTGCCCTGTTCCTTGAGACATGTGATATCGTCATAGCATCCGGCGATGTCTTCCGCTGTGATTTCGGGCAGACTGCCGTATTTTTCCGTGATCTGCCGGAGCACTTCCTCTCTGGAATGCTGCTCGTACAGTGCGATCATATCATAGGCGAGGTCGTCAACGGTATGGACGGAGCCGGAGCAGACATCCAGAACGATATTGTAACCGCCAAGCTGGTATTGATGTATCATATAACAATTTCCTTTCTCAAAACAATGCATACTTATATTTATTATAGCATAGCCTTCTGAAAAAGTCAAATACGGCATCGGACAGACTGGTTCGGCATTGACAAAGTGCGTGAAATCTGGTAAAATGTAATTACAGACAACTGATAGGGAAAGAGGTGCATACTGCATGGCTGATTCGGTTCACAGCGGACACCGCGGCAGAATGCGGAAGCGGTATTTAGAGACCGGCTTTACGGGCTTTCAGCCGCATGAAGTGCTGGAAATGCTGTTGTATTACGGTATCCCGCGGCGTGATACGAATGAAATCGCGCACCGTCTGCTGGAACGCTTCGGCTCACTGCATGATGTGCTCTGCGCCGAGCCGGAGGCGCTGATGCAGGAGCCGTATATCAGCGAAAATGCTGCGGTTCTGATTACGATGTTCCGTTCTGTGCTGCAATATGATGCTGCATCGAAATCCGTCGGCGTTCTGCTGGACAGCTATGCGAAGGTCTGCAAGTATTTTGCAGATCTCTATCTGTTTGAGGAGCGTGAGGTGATCCGTGCGGCACTGCTGGATGAGCGGCTGCATGTCCTGCGCTGTGAGATCGTCTCAAAGGGACATCCCACGGCGGCACAGATGACGGTCCGGCAGCTGACGGAGCTTGCATACCGTGCAAAGAGCAATACGATGATCCTTGCGCATAATCATCCGCGCGGCTCGGCAAGACTTTCGGGCAATGATATTGCGGCTACGCGGCAGCTTGTTCCGATTCTTCTGCAATGCGGGATTACGCTTGCCGACCATGTAGTTGTCTGCGGTGAAACTGCGATTTCGATGCGTGAACAGGGCGTGTTTATGGGTCTGGAAATCGAGTAGGAGGGGAAATGGAACAGCGATCATTCAAACTGCATGCGCCTTATGCGCCGGCAGGCGATCAGCCGAAGGCAATCCGGCAGCTTGTCGAGGGCTATGAAACCGGACACAATGAGCAGATTCTGCTCGGCGTTACCGGCTCCGGCAAGACCTTTACCATGGCAAATGTGATTGCGGCGCGCAATAAACCGACGCTGGTGCTTGCACACAACAAGATTCTTGCGGCGCAGCTCTGTTCGGAATTCAAGGAGTTTTTTCCGGAAAATGCGGTAGAATATTTTGTTTCATATTACGACTATTATCAGCCGGAGGCGTATATTCCGAGCACCGACAGCTATATTGAAAAGGACTCCGCGATCAACGATGAGATTGACCGCCTGCGGCACAGCGCGACCATGGCGCTGGCAGAGCGCTCGGATGTCATTATTGTATCGTCGGTCTCCTGCATCTATTCGCTCGGCTCGCCGGATGAATACCGCGGCATGTCTGTCTCGATGCGTCCGGGTATGGAGATTTCGCGCGACGAACTGATCGAGGAGCTGGTGCGGATTCAGTATCAGCGGAACGATCTTGCGCTCGAACGCGGCAGATTCCGTGTGCACGGCGATGTCGTTGATATCTGTCCGGTGTATACGACAGAGCACATGATTCGCGTGGAATTTTTCGGCGATGAGATCGACCGCATCACAGAGGCGACACTGCTGACGGGCGAGACAGTATCCGTTCTGAAGCATGCTGTGATTTTTCCTGCATCGCATTATGTGGTATCCGGCGAGGAGCTTGAGGATGCAATCTCGGATTTGCAGGATGAGCTTGCGGAGCGCGTTGCATTCTATGAGGCGAATCACCGTCCGCTCGAAGCTGAGCGGATTGCACAGCGCACGAATTATGATATCGAAATGCTGCGGGAGATCGGCTTTTGCAGCGGCATCGAAAACTATTCGCGTGTACTGGCACGGCGTCCGGCAGGCTCGCGTCCCTGTACGCTGCTCGACCACTTTCCGGAGGATTTCCTGCTGATTGTGGATGAATCACATGTGACGCTGCCGCAGGTCGGCGCGATGTATGCCGGTGACAGGGCGCGCAAGGAGACACTGGTCGAATACGGATTCCGTCTGCCGAGCGCGTTTGACAACCGTCCGCTGACATTCGATGAATTCCGCGGCAAGGTGCATGAGGCGATGTATGTTTCCGCAACACCGGGCAAACTGGAAAAGGAATTTGCATCGCAGACCGTTGAGCAGGTCATCCGTCCGACAGGTCTCGTTGATCCGGTTGTCAAGGTAAAACCGGTTGTCGGTCAGATTGAGGATCTGCTTTCCGAGATTCATCAGCGCGTTGACCGGAACGAGCGTGTGCTGATTACGACGCTGACCAAGAAAATGGCGGAGGACTTAACGGCGTTTCTGGCGAATATGGAGGTTCGTGTCCGCTATATGCATCATGACATTGACACGGTCGAGCGTATGGAGATCATCCGCGATCTGCGTCTCGGCGAATTCGACGTAC
Organism: uncultured Ruminococcus sp.; assembly: GCA_946188175.1. GTDB lineage: Bacteria > Bacillota > Clostridia > Oscillospirales > Ruminococcaceae > Firm-04. Next base: position 3,448 of record CAMHUJ010000036.1, on the reverse strand, counting down.
TGGTCGGCATCAATCTGCTGCGTGAGGGACTGGATCTGCCGGAGGTCTCGCTGGTTGCGATTCTCGATGCGGACAAGGAAGGCTTCCTGCGCTCCGAAACCTCACTGATTCAGACAATCGGCAGAGCGGCGCGCAACGCAAAAGGTGAAGTCATTATGTATGCAGATGAGATCACGGGCAGCATGGAACGCGCGCTGCGGGAAACAGAGCGACGACGGAATCTACAGCTTGCCTTCAACGAGGAACACGGCATCATACCGCGCACGATTGTCAAGGATATTCGTGAGGTGCTGGAAATCTCGACAAAGGAAAAGACAGAGAAAAAGGTTACAAAGAAAATGAACAGACAGGAACGGGAAGCGCTGATTGCAGAGCTCACTGCACAGATGAAGGAAGCGGCAAGGCTTCTGGAATTCGAGCATGCTGCATATCTGCGTGACAAAATCAAGGAACTTCAAAATTCTTAATTTATGGGGTGGCTTATTATGGCAAAGGAAAAGTACAGAACATTCAAAAAGAAATCGCCGGTTCTGCCGATACTGGTGACGATTCTGGTGATCATGATCGGCGCGCTGGCGGTGCTGAAATTTACCGACGCGGGATATTTCCTGAAATGTCATATCAGCAAGGCGCCGCGGATGAGCTGTACGGTCAGCATGAAGCTGGACGGAAAGGTGATCTGGGAAACCGGCGGCATGGAAATTCAGGGCATGAATATGGATAACGGGCAGGAGAATACCGTGACGGATTGGAAGGTTGTTCCGCATTCCGGCGGTGAATTCCGCTGCAAGGGCGGCGCTTACGGCAATCAGCCGTTTACGGTTCGCTTCTTCAAGAATGATAATTCGTTGCCGGTCAGTATTCCGGTCCGCGTGATTGTACCGAGCGACTGGGCGATGTCTGAGGTCAATTTGCAGATTGATGCAGACAGCGAAACACAGACCTATGACTATAAGATCACGCTGAAAATCAACAATGATGAGCATACTGATTCCGGTACAGGCAGATTCGGCAAGCAGGATGAGATCAGAATCAGCGGTGTATAAATATGCATACATGGAGTAAAATGCGGCACAAGCTGGAAAACGAATATCTCGCGGAATCGCTGCGCGGCAGGCTGAACTATTTTGTGACCTGCTATCATGCCACGCACGACGGCGATGAGGGCAGGGCAGCAATCCGGCTGGACGGGAAAGAAATCCTCAAAAGCAATTATTATGACCGCATGGACGCGCAGTGGAAGCATTATTATGCGGGAAACGGCGCGGAAGGCGGTCCTGATGCATGGAAAGAATCCGCATATGCCGCTTTGCATGACGGTGAATTTTATCAGAAAGATTTTTACCGTGCATTCGGAGAATTTGACAACCAGAGCATCGCGGACAGCATGCGGTCAGAGAACGCGCTCGTCCGGATGTTTGCACTGCTTGACCGCAGAACCGGCAGGCGCACGCTTGAAAAGCTGCGTGTTGAGATGCAGCAGGCGCCGCAATGGCTGCAAATGATCTACTTTATCAGACTGGAAGCGGAAAACATGCCGCTCCCGCATGAAAGGAAACCAATGAAAAAGGCAATACTATTTGACCTCGACGGCACGCTCTGGGATTCCTCGGAGCAGGTGACACATGCGTGGAATAAGACAATCCGCGAAAAAACAGACCGCAGCGAGCAGTTCACGGTCGATGACATGCACAATTTCATGGGCAGGACGATTGAGGCGATTGCTGCGCTGATGTTTCCCGATCTGCCGGAGAAAGCGCGCATTGCGATTCTGGAGCTCTGCTCAGAGGATGAGATCGTCTATCTGAACAACTCTGAGCCCGGCGATTTTCCGGTGCTGTATCCGGATGAACATGATATCATCTGCGGGCTTGCAAAGGAATATACGCTCGGCATCGTCAGCAACTGTCAGGAAGGCTATATCGAAACCTATCTGAAGCAGATTCCGTTTGCAGATGCATATGCCGATATTGAATGCGCCGGAAAGACCGGTCTTTCCAAGGGAGAGAACATCCGTCTTGTCATGGAGCGGCAGGGCATCACAGACTGCATATACGTCGGCGATACGCAGGGCGATGCCGATGCAGCAAAGCAGGCAGGCGTGAAGTTCATCCATGCAGCATACGGCTTCGGCAGGGTCGATTCCTGTGATGCGGTGCTTGACGATATCCGGAAGCTGCCGCAGACAGTAAAACAATTATTTGAGGAGAAATAATCATGGCTGAGAATCCGAAGGTTACATTTATCAAGCAGGAATATGAAAACAGCGATACCGGTGAGAAGGTGCCGGGTGTGACGGTAATTCTGGACGGTGTATTCCGTCAGGTCTGCGATAAGCTCATCGCTGATACGAAGCGCGAGCCCGATTACGTGAAGCTGATTCAGGATGCGCTGTTCCGCGGCATCAATGAGATGATACGCGACAGCGAGCAGAAGTAATACTGTCAATCAAAGAACCATGAACTGAAAGGGGTGACGGCATGGAACCGTTCGTGCATCTGCATGTGCATACTGAATATTCGCTGCTCGACGGTGCTTGCCGGATCGACAGGCTCATGGAGCGCGTTAAGGAAAACGGTCAGACTGCTGTTGCGATGACCGATCACGGCGTCATGTACGGCGCCGTGCAGTTTTATCAGGCTGCACTGGATGCCGGTATTCATCCGGTGATTGGCTGTGAGGTCTATGTCGCACCGCGCAGTCGCTTTGATAAGGAGTCATCACTTGACCGCAGCCCGTATCATCTGATTCTGCTCTGCGAGAACAATCAGGGTTATCAGAATCTGCTGCAAATTGTCTCGAAGGCGAGCATTGAGGGGTTCTACGCAAAGCCGCGTGCTGACTGGGAACTGCTGACGCAGTATCATGAGGGGCTGATCGCCCTATCCGGCTGTATGTCGGGTGAGGTTGCACGCAGGCTGCGAAACGGTGAGTTTGAAGCCGCAAAGCAGACTGCGGAGCGCTATGCCGCACTCTTCGGCAAAGAGCATTATTATCTGGAAATACAGAATCACGGGCTTTCCGAGGACTTGCATCTGCTGGACAGCATCCGTAAGCTGTCAAAGGCGACGGGTATCCCGCTTGCTGCAACGAATGATGCGCATTATCTGCGGAAAAGTGATGCAGCGCTGCAAAAGCTGCTGGTCTGCATTCAGACAGGCACGACCGTGCAGACGCCTTCCTCTATGGCGATGCCGAACGATGAATTCTATCTGAAATCGACAAAGGAAATGAATACGCTGTTTGCTGCGTTCCCCGATGCGCTGCGCAATACGGCAGAGATTGCAGCACGATGCAATGTGACGTTTGAGTTCGGGAAAATCCGTCTGCCGAAGTACCGTGCAGAGGGTGTATCGGATACAACTGCATATTTCCGGCAGCTCTGTGAGGAGGGTCTGCACCGCCGGTACGGGGAAAATCCTTCCGAAGAAGCTGTTGCGCGGATGAA
>CAMHUJ010000035.1 GCA_946188175.1 uncultured Ruminococcus sp. | reverse complement strand
ACGGCTGGAGCACAAAGGCTGTTGTACTGGAGGAATCCGAAGAGGAGCTTGCACTGCTGCGGGCATTGACGGTCTATGTCCACCCGAACAAGCCGGATTTCTTTGTACGGCAGCTCGGCAGACGCCTGATCCGCTGCGGCGGGCGGTTTGAATTTGTAATAGACCTCGACATGAAATCCTGAAAGGAGTATCGTTATGAAAGCACTGATCGTCATTGACATGCAGAAGGATTTTACCACGGGCGCACTCGGCAATCCGGAATGTGCCGCAGTCGTAAAGCCGGTCGTCAAGTATATCAAGGCATGGCGCAAGGAAAATCCGGACGGACTGATCGTCGCAACGCTTGATACACACACCGGGGATTACCTCAACACGCAGGAGGGCAGAAAGCTGCCGGTTCCGCACTGCATCAAGGGCACCAAGGGCTGGGCGCTCGAAAAGACCGTTCAGAACGCGCTCGGCGAGGATGCGATCCTGCTCGAGAAGGTGACATTCGGTGCCGCCGATCTGCCGAAGGTGATCGGAAAGCGCCGCAAGATCGAGGAATTCCAGCTCATCGGCGTCTGCACGGACATCTGCGTTATCAGCAATGCGATGATTCTGAAAGCAGCCTTCCCCGAGGTTCCGATCAAGATCATCTCGGAATGCTGTGCCGGTGTCTCGCCGGAAAGCCACGCGAATGCGCTGTCCGCCATGGCAGTATGTCAAATGGAAATCGTATAATCCAAAGACGCCGCAGAATCTTCGTGATCCTGCGGCAGCTTTTTTATTATTAGAAATTAGGAATGAGGAATTATTGATGTCCCAACTATCTCTTGAAGAGATCTGCTTGTCTTTTTGCCGTGATACTGCGTTAGAAATCCTTGCCTTGCGTCAGCAAGGCGGCGGCTTTCTGCCTTGTCTCACGACAAAAATCCTGCGCATCTATTCTTCAAGATTTAATTGGTACATCAATAGAAATGAATGTGTCCGCTGACGCGGACGTTTTTAATCATCCGCCGAAGACGGATTCCGCAACTCCTCTCTCCTAACTTCTATCTCATTACGAACTTCCTCCTTCCTACATTCTCCCTCCTCCTTTTTTCATCATCTCATTTCTGATTTTCTCATTTTCATTTGTTGCATTTTCGGAAAGAATATGCTATAATAATAAAGTATGCCCGTATGGGGATGATATTGAACGGAAAGGAGCGCGCATCATGCCGGAAACCATGCTCGGAAACGGCATCCGATATACCGAAATACATGATCCGAAATTCCGGAGCTGCCTGCTGACGCTCCAGTTCCATATTCCGCGCGACCGGATTTCGGCGCCGGTACATGCGCTGCTGCCGGATGTTCTGACGGCATCCTCAGCAGAGTTCCCGTCCGTCAATGCGATGACCTTGCAGCTGGAATCGCTCTATGCCGCGGATTTCATTGCTAAGCTCTCACTCTGCGGCGATGCAGCCGTCATAGATTTTACGGCGTCATGGCTCGACGATGCCTATGCGCTGAACGGCGAGCAGATCACCGAGCCTGTGCTCCGGCTTGTCACCGGTGCACTGCTGCATCCGAATGCGGAGAACGGCGCATTCCGCGATCCGGAATTCCGCATCTGCAAGCAGAATCTGCTCGACGATATCGACTGCGAACAGAATGACAAACGCAGCTATGCTTTGCGGCAGGCTGCCGCACTGACATTTTCCGGCGAACCGGCTGCGATTCCGGCGCACGGCTTCCGCCCCGAAGCGGAGCAGATCACGGCATCGCAGGCGTATGCAGTCTGGCAGGAGATTCTGCGGAAGGCATTCATCGAGATTGCCGCCGTCACGCCCGCACCGAAGCCGCAGATCGCCGAAATCCTGAAAGCGCGTTTCAGCGGTCTGAACCGTCAGCCGGTGCCGGTACGGTTTGAAGCACCGAGCCCGATACGAACGGAAATCCGCATCGAATCGGAAATTATGCCGGTCGGACAGACCAAGCTCGTCCTGACCTATAAATATGAACATATCAGCCGCGAGGTCATGCTGATGCTTTGCAGCATTCTCGGCTGGATCGCGGATTCGCTGCTGTTTACGAATCTGCGCGAGCGATGCGGTCTCTGCTATTACTGCCTGCTCTCGCACGCCGCCTTCAAGCATACGCTGTTTATTGATATCGGCATTGACGCTGCGAATACGGATGCGGTCAGAAAAGCGGTCGCGGAGCAGATTCACGCGCTGCAAGCCGGTGATTTCACCGATGATATGATGCAGAAGGCGATTCTGCGCTATGCATTTCAGGCGGCAGCCGCCTCGGATACGATCAGCGATCTTGCCATGCAGCAGCTGCTCAGGCTGCGCCGCGGCGATCCTCGCAGCCCGCAGGAGATTGCGGATGCGATGCGAAAGGTCACGCGCGCCGATATCGCAGAAGCCGCAACGCAGCTCAGGCCCGATACGGTCTTTGTGCTGCGGGCAGAGCAGGAGGAGGCGGAACCGGATGACATCTGAAATCATCACATGCAGAGATGCCGGAACCGGCGATATCTGTTACCGGATTCTGCATCCCGCCGGACTGGAGATCCGTGTCATGGAGATGCCGGATTTCAGCACCGCATATGCACAGTTCGGCACAAAATTCGGCGCGGTCTACCGCAGATTCCGTCTGCCGGAAAGCGGTCAGACAGTCGATCTGCCTGCCGGTACGGCGCATTATCTTGAGCATAAGCTCTTTGAAAAAGAGGACGGCGACGTCGCAAAGAAATTCGCACTGCTCGGCGCCTCGGACAATGCCTTCACAGATTTTGACCGCACGGTCTACTATTTCCGCACGCAGCAGAATTATTATGAAGCACTCGCGCTGCTGCTGGAATTCGTGCAGACGCCGTATTTCACGGCGGAAAGCGTCGAACGCGAGCGCAATATCATTTTGCAGGAGCTCATGGAAGCGCTCGACGATCCCGCAGACCGGAATTTCGAGCAGATGCTCGAAGGACTGTATCACGTTTTTCCGCTGCATCCGCATATTCTCGGAACGGCGGAAAGCATCCGGCAGATCACGGCGGATACGCTGCTGCAAAGTCACAGGGCATTTTACAATCTGCATAATATGGTGCTCTGCTGCGCCGGAAATGTCCGCGTACAGGAGATTCTCGAAGTCGCGGACAGATGCCTGATTCCCGCACCGGAAATGCAGGCGGAAGCGGTCTTCCCGCAGGAACCGGCGCACCCTGTCACAAGCCGGCGGCTTTGCAGAATGCCGGTCGGCAAGACGCAGTTTTCAATCGGCTTCAAGAGCCGCCCCGCCGCAGGACTTGCGCGTCTGCGCGATTCGCTGCTCGCTTCACTGACCGCCGACCTGCTGATCGGCTCCGCAGCGCCGCTCTATCAGAAGCTGCTGCATGCCGGTCTGCTCAATGACACCTTTGATACCGACTGCTTTGCCGGAGACGGCTGGTTCATCGTCCTGTTCGAGGGCGAATCCGATCAGCCGGAAGCCGTTTTGCAGGCGCTCTGCGATGAGATCCGCCGGATGCAGACCGACGGCATCGACGAAGCACTGTTTGCCGTGCTGAAACGTGCCGCATACGGCGACAGCATCATCGGTATGAACAATCCCGAATCCGCCTGCACGGCAATGCTCGATGCGTATATCTGGGGCTGCGACGCGCCCTTCGACCGAACGGCACTGCTTGCAGAGCTGACGGCTGCGGATGTGCAGCGCTGTCTGCGCGAACGCTTTTGCAGCGACTCTGTCTGTCTCTCCGTCATCGAACCTGAATCACCCGGAAAGGAAGAATCTGAATTATGATCTATTCGGCTATGCTCGCTGCGGTTGATCCGAACCGCATCCGATTCCCGAAGCTCGGTCTGGAAATGACCGTCAACAGCAATGCATTCACCGCCTTCGGCTTTACCGTCACATGGTACGGCATTCTCATTACCGTCGGCATGATGCTTGCGATGATCTATGTATTCTCGCGGATGCGCAAATTCGGTCTCGATTCCGACCGCGCAATCGACGGCATCATCGGCGGCATCATCGGCGGCATCATCGGTGCGCGCGTCTATTATGTGCTGTTCCACTGGGATCACTACGCCGGAGACTGGAAGGCGATCTTCAATATCCGCAACGGCGGTCTCGGAATATACGGCGGCATCATCGGCGCACTGCTCATCGGCTCGGTCGTCTGCAAGCTGCGCAAGGTACGCCTGCTCCCGATGTATGATGTGATCGCGCCCGGCTTCCTGATCGGACAGTGCATCGGACGCTGGGGCAATTTCATGAACCATGAGGCATTCGGCAGCAATACGGACAATATCTTCGGCATGACCAGCGGCAAGATTCAGTCATGGATCGCCGCGAATTATCCCGACGGCTCCGTCAGCCCCGACAAGCCCGTGCATCCCTGCTTCCTCTATGAATCCGCATGGTGTCTGCTGGGATTTCTGCTGCTGCACTTTGTCTCGAAGAAGTGGCGCAAGTTTGACGGTCAGCTCTTTTTGATGTATGTGATCTGGTACGGCAGCGGCAGATTCTTCATTGAATCGCTGCGCACGGACAGTCTCTATGCCGGTACGGTCAAGATTTCGCAGGTTGTCGCGGTGATTTCCGTGACGGTATCCGTTGTCCTGCTGATTATCGGTCTGCTGCGCACGAAGCGCCTCGGCACGGATTATCAGCTCTATGTCGATACCGAGGAATCGAAGCAGCTGCTCGCTGAAGCCGATGCCCGTGAAGCAGCATGGCAGGAACGTCACGGCAAAAAGGAAGCCGCCGCAGAGCCGATTCTCGCAGACGAAGCCAAATCCGAGGAGGAGATCAAAAAGGAAAAGGACGCCAAGATCGACGCCCTGCTTGATGAGATCGCTGCCAATAAGGCGGAAAAAGAAGCCGAAGAAGCTGCCGCCGCGGAATCCGCAGATGTGAAAGATGCATCGCAGAGCGATGATTCCGAATAAGGGATAATAGATAAAAAAGATAAGCCGTGCAATTCAGCGCAACAGCATGAATTGTACGGCTTTTATTTTATATCATCCGCCGCAGGCGGATACCGCAATTTCTCATTCCTCATTCCTCATTTCAAATGCGCTTTTTCCTTTCGCTTGACAGTCTATGAAACAAGTGGTATAATAATAAGGCAATACACAATGAAAATCAATCAGGAGGATAATACAATGGCACAGATCATCGACGGCAAGCAGATTGCCGCAAATGTCAAGGCGCAGGTCCGCGCAGAGGTTGAGCAGCTCAAGGCAAAGGGCGCAAATCCCGGTCTTGCAGTCGTACTCGTCGGCAATAATCCGGCATCGCGCGTCTATGTCTCAAATAAGGAAAAGGACTGCGCGGAATGCGGCTTCCAGTCCTATGAATATGCACTGCCGGAGGAAACGACCGAGGCAGAGCTGCTGGCGCTCGTCGCAAAGCTCAATGCAGATAAAAATGTCAACGGTATTCTCGTGCAGCTGCCGCTCCCGAAGCAGATCTGCGAGCAGACCATTCTGCACGCGATCTCTCCGGCAAAGGATGTCGATGCGTTTCATCCGGAGAACGTCGGCAGAATCATGATCGGCGATTACAGCTTCCTGCCCTGCACACCGGCAGGCGTTATTGAGATGCTCGATGCAATGAACATTGAGATCAGCGGCAAGCACTGCGTCGTGATCGGCAGAAGCAATATCGTCGGCAAGCCTATGGCAATGCTCCTGCTGCACCGCAGCGGCACCGTCACAATCTGCCACTCCCGTACACAGAATCTCGCGGAGCAGACCAGACAGGCAGATATCCTCGTCGCAGCAGTCGGCAAGGCAGGCTTCGTCACTGCGGATATGGTCAAGGAGGGCGCTGTCGTCATTGACGTCGGCATGAACCGCAATGCAGAGGGCAAGCTCTGCGGCGATGTCTGCTATGATGAGGTCGCAGCAAAGGCATCCGCAATCACACCGGTTCCGGGCGGTGTCGGTCCGATGACACGCGCGATTCTCATGCGCAACACCCTGACCGCTGCAAAGGAACAGCTCGGGAAATAAGATATCTGCAATGGTGCGGCAGCAAGCAAACGCGCCCCAATCAGTGTATAAAGAAAAGCCGCTCGATTCAAGCTGTTACGCTGAATCGAGCGGCTTATTTCTATTATCACATCAAAAATGGGATTCTTGAGAGACAATGTCCCTTAAGCGGGGTATGGGGCAGTTTGCGCAGCAATACTGTAGAGCCCCATTACCGATTCATCGGAGATACTTCTATCACTTCCGGTAGATCATGTGCTTGCGGTCAGGACCGGTCGAGATCATGGTGATCGGGCAGTCGATTAGCTTCTCGATATAGTTGACATAGTCCTTTGCAGCCTGCGGCAGCTGATCCCACTCGGTGATACCGTAAATATCGCACTTCCAGCCCGGTACCTTCTCATAGACCGGCTTTGCACGGTCGAGACGGTCACCGCTCGGGAATTCGGTCGTGCGCTCGCCGTCGATCTCATATGCAACACAGACCGGAATCTCATCAAGATAGCCCAGAACGTCGATCAGAGAGAGTGCAACATCGGTCGTACCCTGCACAGCCACGCCGTACTTGGTTGCAACTGCATCGAACCAGCCCATTCTGCGCGGACGTCCGGTTGTTGCACCGAATTCGCCGTCGCTGCCGCCGCGTCTGCGGAGTGTATCTGCTTCCTCACCGAAGATTTCGGTCGTGAACGGACCTGCGCCGACGCAGGAGGAATATGCCTTGACAACGGTGATGACGCGCTTGATCTCATGAGGCGGCAGGCATGCACCGACTGCGCCGTAGCCTGCGAGCGTGGAGGAGGAAGTGGTCATCGGATAAATGCCGTTCGTGATATCACGCAGTGCGCCGAGCTGACCCTCGAGCAGAATATTCTTGCCCGACTTGACAGCCTCGTGCATCAGCTCTGCCATATTGCAGAGATACGGCTTGATAAATGCTGCAACGTCCTTGAGGTATGCGAGGATTTCCGCAGGATCGAGCGGCTCGGCATCCGGATAAAGACCTGCGATCGTTGCATTCTTGATGATGCAGACGCGCTCGACCTTTTCCGCGAGATTTTCGTTATAAAGCTCAGCAAGCTGGAAGCCGATCTTCATCGCTTTATCGGCATAGTGCGGTGCGATACCGGACTGTGTCGAACCGAAGCTGTGCTTGCCGAGACGCTTCTCCTCGAGCTTATCGAAGAGGATATGATACGGCATGACGAGCTGTGCGCGGTCGGAAATGCGGACATTCGGCGTCGGAACATTGTGCTCCTTCAGCATTTCAAGCTCCTTCTTGAATGCATCTGCATTGAATGCAGCGCCTGCGCCGATGATATTCACCGTGCCTTCCTGAAAAACGCCGGACGGGAGAATATGCAGGGCATATTTGCCGTACTGATTGATAATCGTATGACCGGCGTTGGCGCCGCCCTGAAAACGGATGACATAATCCGCATCGGCAGCAAAGACATCGGTCAGCTTGCCTTTGCCCTCATCGCCCCAGTTTCCGCCTACTATTGCAGTAATCATAACGCTGCTCGTTCCTTTCCGTTTGAAAACATCAGATTTTCCCATGGGAACGCGGCACATTTGCCGCAAAAATATCCTTGTATATCATACCACAAAATCAATATTCTGTCAAGCCAAAGAAATTAGAAATAAATATGTCCGGACGAATTGTTATGGAGGAAGGAGCAGGGAGGAAGGAGGAAGTAAGTGAAGAGTGAGGAGATAGGAGAGCAGAGTTGTTGTGTCCGCTTCGCGGACGAATTTATATAATACTTCCTATTTTCTCACTCCCGCGCACCGCTGTTCTTTCTGTTCACGCTTTCCTGTTCACTTATTTTCAAATCATCCGCCGACAGGCAGATTCTGCAACTCCTCACTTCTAAATTTCTCCTTTCTCCTTCCTCCTTTCTCCTTCTAATTCCCTCCGACCATTGCTTGCTTTTTGCGAAAGAATGTGCTATACTATGTTAGTACAGGAATCAAAAAGGAAAAAGGACGGCGATTTATCATGAAGCTCCGATACGAACTCGATCTGACCGATCCGGAATACAGCCAGACGGTCGGCGGGACCGATCTGCCGGGCGCACTGCCGCTGCTGGTACGGGAATCCGGCATTTTGCAGGGCGGAACCGGATATCTCTATAAGGATTCCGAGCCGAAGGCACAGCTCTGCATTGCCTGCGCGGACGAATCCGCCATGTTTCTCGGCATGAAGTCCGGTGACAGCGAATATCTCTCGCTCGGCGATGCGGATGCACTCTCGGAGACAATCGACGTCTGGGGCGATGATCTGCTCATCTCGCGCGGACTGTTCATTCCGCTGCGGAAGGCACTCTATGCGATCCGGTATTTCGCCGAGACCGGCGAGCCCGATCCCGCTTTGCAGTGGATTTCGCCGGAGGAGCTGCCCGAAGACGGCAATTATATCATCTGACCCCCGATAGAAAGGAACCGTATGGAAACGGATTTTACAAAAAGAAGCACGTATTTTTACGATCTGCCGCAGGAGCTGATCGCGCAGACGCCGGTCGAGCCGCGGACGGCATCCCGCCTGCTCTGTCTGGACCGTCAGAGCGGCGATATTTCGCATCATCATTTTTATGATCTGGGACAGTTTCTCCGCAAGGGCGATCTGCTGGTCATGAACGATTCCCGCGTGCTGCCTGCGCGGCTTTACGGCGTCCGCGAGGATACCGGCTCGCCGATCGAATTTCTGCTGCTCAAGCCGACCGCCGAAAAGGTCTGGGAGATCATCTGCAAGCCTGCCAAAAAGGCAAAGCCGGGCAAGCGCTTCCGCTTCGGCGACAAGCTCACCGCGGAGGTGCTCGACGTCACCGAGGACGGCGGCAGACTCGTCCGCTTTGCATGCGAAGGCAATCTCTATGCTGTGCTCGATGAGATCGGACAGATGCCGCTGCCGCCTTACATCACCGAAAAATTGCAGGATAAGGAGCGTTATCAGACGGTCTATGCAAGAGAGCTCGGCTCCTCCGCCGCACCGACTGCCGGTCTGCACTTTACGCCGGAGCTGCTCGCCGACCTGAAAGCGCAGGGCATCGACGAGGCATTCGTCACGCTGCATGTCGGGCTCGGCACGTTCCGTCCGGTCAAGGACGATGATATCCGCAAGCATCATATGCACATCGAGCACTATACGATCCCCGAAGAGACCGCGGAGAAAATCCGGCAGACCAAGGCAAACGGCGGCAGAGTGATTGCCGTCGGCACGACCTCCTGCCGCACGCTCGAGGGCGCTGCCGCGGCATACGGCGAAATCCGCGCCTGTGAGGGCGATACCGGCATTTTCATCTATCCGCCGTATCAGTTCCGCTGCATCGACGGGCTCATCACGAATTTTCATCTGCCGGAATCCACGCTGATCATGCTGGTCTCCGCATTCGCGGGCTATGACAACACCATGCACGCTTATGCGGAAGCCGTCAGAGAGCGCTACCGCTTTTTCAGCTTCGGCGATGCGATGTTCATTGCAGATCACAAATAAAACAAAAAGAACGGAAGCCCGAAGGTTTCCGTTCTTTGTATTTGTATTACAGGTTCATGCCCTCAAGATCCTTTGCCGTTGCATCGACCAGCTCGACAGCCTTCTTTGCATTCTCGCCGAACATACGCGGAATATCTGCAATCCAGCCGA
>CAMHUJ010000034.1 GCA_946188175.1 uncultured Ruminococcus sp. | reverse complement strand
CCTCGCAGGCGTAGGTCACGGCGCTGATCGGCTTGCCCTCATAAATATAGACCGTATCGCCGACGATGAATTTTCCGCTCTGCTTCCAGAGGCTTTCTCCGGTGACGGCAAGCGTTTCCGCAAGATTCTCATATTTCGGGTTTGCCGGAACGAGCCATGCCTTCGGCTGCGTCCGCGGATGCTTTCCGCCGCTGCCGCCGGAGACCAGCGCATAGCTCATTTTCAATGCCGCCGTCACGCGCTCCAGCGGAACAGAGCCGTCCAGCAGAATCGAAATCCAGCTGTTTTTGTTCATGTGATACGCGGGGAAAAAGCCCTTTTGCAGCACAACAGACCCCAGCATCATCGGATCGCATTTGACATTCATGATATCACAGATTTCCTCCGATGTGCCCGTCACCTTGCAGCGCGGCACCGGCATGATCAGCCCGTACCATTTGCCGTTCGGACAGCGCAGCACGGCACAGTCCGGCGTCCGCTGCCACGGATAATCCGGCACAGTCTGATAGTTTTCCGCGGCAAATTGCAGAATGCGCTGCCGGTCTGCATATGCTGTTTTCATGCGGCAATCCCCCCTTTTGTCTCATTATATCATATGGCCCGGCAAATTGCAAGCGGGAGAAAGGCTGTAGTCAGAAGTGAGGAGTGAGGAGTGAGAAGTTGCGGTGCGGCTGCGCCGCGATCTATAATAAGCAGGAAGGAGCATGGAGGAAGGTGAAAAGAGAAAAGAAAGCAGAAAAGAGATCTGTCAGAAAACTGCCGGCGGGCTTTAGATCAATGGATGCGGGCACTGCCCGCCGCATGTTGACATTTGCGGGGAAATATGATATACTTGTACCGAAATCACACCATAAAAAAGGTGTATGAGCGATCATGTTCAATTTGATGTCCGCCGCATCCTATATTGATCCGACAACCACCAACTATGTGATCCAGATTCTGGTCGGTGTCGCTGTCGCCGTCAGCGCGGTAATCGGTATTTTCGGCAACAAGCTGAAACGTCTGCTGTTCAAAAAGAAATCCGGCGAGGAAACACCCTCTGCGGAGCTCGCAGGCAGCAAGCATGAGAAAAAGGATATCAGCGCTGCCGATCTGCTCGCCGATGATTCCGATGAAGCAAAAGACTGACAGTCGTCCCCCCAATCTCCCGTATAGAATCAAAAGTCCCTGCATACGCTATGCGGGGACTTTGTGTTTTGTGACCGGAATCTGCGCAATCATGTCGGTCTTGTAACAGAATGTGAAACCTGTCGGAAAACTAGCACTCTCCTATTGATAGTGCTAATTCAATATGCTATAATAGCCTCAGAACAAAGGAACCGGAGCAGGCACCCGGGAACCTGCACCAAGTCCCGTTGCTCATAAACCCGATTCGCACAATGAGTAAAAGGAGGACTGACCTATGTTATTCCCAAGCATTTTCAGAGATAATTTCACAGACGGCTTCTTCGGCAATCCGTTCGGATTCGACCATGCATCCGTCAATGCCATGAAAACCGATGTCAAGAAGACCGCACAGGGCTATCAGCTCATGATCGACCTGCCGGGCGTGAAAAAAGAAGATATCCACGCAGAGCTGAAAGACGGCTATCTGACCGTCAGCGCAACCACTGCCCAGAACAATGACGAGCAGGATTCTGACGGCAATTATATCCGCAGAGAGCGCTATACCGGCTCGTTCAGCCGCAGCTTCTATGTCGGTGAGGATGTCACCGAAACGGATATCAAAGCGAAGTTTGCCGACGGCGTCCTGAATCTGGAGATTCCGAAAAAGGAACCTGTCCCGAAGGTGCCGGAGAAAAAAATCATCGCTATCGAAGGATAATCTGATCAAGCAAACGCGCTGCTGTACCGCAATGGGTGCAGCAGCGCGCTGTTTTTTCTATCATACGGAAGCTCATTCTGTTTCGACGATATGCAGCTTTGCACTCGGCGCAATATACTTATAATTCTTCTCGTGCACCGAGACCTCGTTCGCCGCACAGGACTGCGTGAATGCATCGAGCTTTTTCTGCCAGAGATCGTTATGCACCTGATTCTCCCAGCCCGTGCCGTCATTCGCACCCTCGAAGAATGCGAGAATTGCCGCGGCGCTGCGTGCAGAAACAGTCATATCGCCGTGCTGCCGCTCGCGGTCAAATGCCCAGGCCGCGATCTCATCGCCGTAGGTCGTGCTCGAGGCGGAGTAGCCCGTCACAAGGCCGCCGTTTGCATAGGTCGCAACATCCTCCGAATATTCACCCGCGAGCTCCGCAAAGGTCTCCGACGGGTCCTCCGAGGCATTGACCTCCTCCTGCAATTCGTCCATAATGGCGACGGTATTGTCGATGCCGTCGAAATCCGTTGCGGACATATAAATCACACGGAAATCCACGGTTTTCGATTCATCCGCCGCAGGCTCGTCGCGCAGCATATAGACCGAGGCATAGCAGTAATCCTCCCGCGGCAGGACAAAGGTCTCGCCCTGCTTTGCACCGCCCTTGATCCAGTTCTGCACATCCTCCGGAAATTCACGGATCGCCTGCGTCTGCGTCAGGTCGGCAGCCATTTGCTCCGCCTCGGCGCGCTCCACACCCTTCTCCTTCGTCAGATAGCGGTAAACATAATCCGTGAACGCCTGCTGCGATTTGCATTCGCCGAGTGCATTCGCGTGCTCGATCGCCGCATCATGCTCAGCGTAATCGCCGGTGACGATCCCCTCCGGATCCCACGGGAAGGAATAGGCGAGTACACTGGCGGTCAGGTATTCCTCCTGATGCGCCTGATAATAGGAACTGACCTCGTCATCCGTGACCTCGATCCGGTCCTTCGGCGCGTGGCGGCTTCCAGATCATCGCTGCGCACGCCCTTCTGATAGCGCGAAAGGTCTGCCGCCTCCATGATGCGATTCACCGTGGCTTCATCCTCCGCGTTCAGGACATAGCCCTCTGCATATGCGGATTCGGCAAGCTGGAGATTGTTCCGCACGGTGCTCATCGTATTGTCAACAAACAGATCATACCATGTTACGCCGTTGCTGTGCTCCTGCTCCTTGAGCGAGACCTTCGGATCGTAGGTTGACATATCGCTGTTCTGCGCGGCATATTTCAGATAGCTGTCGGCACACTGCCGGAAGTAGCAGGCGAACATCGCCGCCGTGACCTTATAATGCTCAGTCTCCGCAATGACCTTGTGCCGCAGTGCTCTGCTGCCGGTATTGCGCCAGACGCAGACGCCGCCGATCAGCAAAACCGCTGCTCCGATGCCGATGCCCGCGAGCTTCATCGTCTGCTTCTTCTGACGCTCCTTTGCGGCGAGCTTCCGCTGCGCTTCCTCCGCTGCACGGCGCGCTGCCTGTTTTTCCGCTGTTGTCTGCTTTGTATTCTGTTTCTGATTCTTACCCATAACCTGAACCGGATTCCTTTCCCTGTTTCATTTATTCTGCTGTTTCATTTTCCGGCATTGCAAGCATTGCCTGCAAGCCGTCCTCTGCCGTAATCGTTTCTGTTCCGCAGAGAATCAGCACCTGAGCATAGTTTCCCGCACTCAGCGCACGCCAGTCGATCTCATGTGCTGCACATGCCGGCAGATTCACCGCGGTAATCATCCGGTAATGCTGCATCAGAAACGGGATCATACTGCTTCCGCAGCGATCTGTCAGCAGCAGCAGATCCTTGCTGCTCTGATTCTCTGTTTCGATGCGCAGCACCGGCTCTGTTTCCAGTGCAAAAACCTTCTCCGGATGCGCCTTTGCTTCCGCTGTATCTTTCCGGAAATAGCCTGTGAGCACGGTTTTGCCGTCCGAACGGAGCGAAGTAACATGCTGTTTCTGCGGCTCTCCGACGCTTTCATAGAGATCGACCGTATCCGGCATCAGATCATAAAAATGGCTGCGGTGCGAAAGCTCACCGAAATAGCGGCAGCTGAAATGCGTGACATTGAAATGATCATAGCCGTATGCATTGAAGCCGAGCTTGCGGATCGCGGAACGGTAGACACAGAATGCGCCGTAGCCTGTCCAGTGTGAATCCGTCCGGTAGTAGATATAGTGTTCGCGTTCGCCGGAAAGCCAGCTCGCGGCCTCGATCCAGAGAACCGGCTCCTGCAATGATTCCGAAAATGTCCGCAGAATCTGATGCTCGTTCGTCAGCGGTGCGGCATCGGAAAGCATATCGCCGTAAATTCCGGCAGATGTCGGCACGGCAAGCATATAGACCGAGCTGCCCGCCGCTGCGGCATACAGATTGACCGCTTCCGCCGCGGCAAGGACGGTATCCTGCTTCGGCTCCGTCAGATGCGGCAGCAGACGTTCCTCCGTGACATAAACCGAACCGAGACGGTCGTTCCCGAGCATCAGCGAGAGCCGGTCATGCGCACGCAGCAGCGGCTGCCAGACCGGATGCTCCGCGGCTTCCGCGCCGTTTCCGCTGATCAGCGCACAGACTGCAAATACGGCGGTCGCCGTTCCGAGAATCCATGCAGAAAGCGTTCCGCTGAAAAGATGCGCCTTCCGGTGCTTCTGATCAGCCATGCCGCAAGCCCTCTACATCCGAAAGATCGAGCACCTGCATATCGCGGAACCATTCGGTCTGCTGCATGTGGATCGCCTTCGCAAACCCCTGCGCTGCATCGGTCTGCGGAACGCGTCCGGCAATGAACCAGAGCTGCCGCCCGACCGCTTCGCCCGCCGCCAGACACATCAGCATTCTGCCGAGCCCGTGTCTGCGGTACTCCGGAAGCAGCAGAACATTGCTGACAACCGCACATTCCGGCTTGTCTCCGACGGTCTCCGCCTGCATTTCCAGCAGCCCGACGGGTTTCTGTTCATCATACAGCACAAAGAGCGTATTGCCCGCGTGCAGCGATTTTTCATAGAAATCTGCGCCGTCCGGCAGCAGTGCAGAAAGCGGCTCCGCTGCCCAGTCGGTCAGGGTCAGATCTGCCTGCTTCAACTTGTGAAAACGCAGCATATGCTTTCCTCCCTTGGCATGTGATACCCTTCTATCATACCACAAAATCATCCGTTTGTAAAGCGGTTTGGAAAGAATAGGCGCGAATTTGAAAAGCATGGGGACAGATAAGCAGGGAGTTTATGAAATAAGGAGGAAGTAGGAGGGAGGAAGTGATGCAGGCAGTACCCTGATTGATTTTCTTTCTCCTTCCTCCATACCATTCTTCCTTCCGAACATCAGATCACGCATTCTTAAAATAGGGTCTTGACAATTCGGGGAATCTGTGCTATAATAAGCAAGTGTCAAAACGGGCTCGTAGCTCAGCTGGGAGAGCGCCGCGTTCGCAACGCGGAGGTCGAGGGTTCGATCCCCTTCGGGTCCACCATATCGAAATGCGTAATCGGAATGATTACGCATTTTTTATACATAAAAGCATGTAACGAACACCGCCCTTCCTTCGATTTATATAGTAGAGCGCGGGCTTGACTTTGCCCGCACGGAATATTATCATAAGAACAGGCAGATATGCCGCAAATACGAAAGATTGGAAGGTGAACACAATGAAACAGCTGAAAGCTATGGCAGCGCTGCTGGCTGCCGTTACGGCAGTGCTTCCGTTTGCACCGGATGCGCTGTGCAATGTTTCCGCCGTGTCCGCAGAGGAAGTCGGTACGGTCGGCACAGCAAAGCAATGGCACCCGACGGATTTTGAATCGGCAATCGAATTCCGCAACAACTACGGCGCAACACGCATCGTTGACGATATGGTCTGCGTCGTATTCCGGAAGGAACAGGAGGTCGTACTCGACGGAAATGTTGCATTCAATCCGCGGTATGAGGTGATCACGACAAAGGGTGTCATGGAACTCGGATACACCAAGAGCTTCGGGGATATCGACAGCAGATATTACTATGAAATTCGGGTTTATCATCCGACGGAGCCGGGTGAGTTCAAAATCTCGCTGCGGGATAAAGGCGAGGAGAAAGCCGTATATACCTTTGCAGTGGACAATGAAAAGCATGTCCGCGAGACTGATCTTTGCAGCTGGCTGCCGGACTGCTATGCCGAATTCAAGGATTTTGTCAAGCAGAACGGCGCTGTCTCGGTGCATGAGAATCAGGTTGTGTTCTGTCAGGAATACGGCGTCGGCACCGCTTACAGCTGGGAGGAAGCCGATCAAGAATATAAAGAATTCCTCAAATACGACGGCATACAATCCTGCTCAAGAGAACAGCCGGTTCCTGTTGCAGGAGGCTCTGCACAGATCATTCGGCTTTACACCGCAGTGAAGGAGGGCAGCGCAAAGATCAGCTGGAATCTCGGCTCCTATGCGCTGAACAATCCCGAGATCACCGAAACACAGACCGCCGACTGTGCCGTTCTGGAAAATGCAGAGACAGTTCTGCTGTCCGATACGGCAAGAATCCGCTTTGAGGATATGGACACCGGTGCGCTGCTGGATTTCCCGAGCAAAGAGGTTCCGGTCAGCATCACGCCGGAGATCGCTTTCAAATCCGCGGCGGAAGGCACCTATGCATATATCGATCTGGAACTACACGCGGACAGCAATCCGTATTTCTGGGATATTGCCGAATTCAAGGGCGCTGACGTCTTCCGGATGGACCTGATGGAAAGCCAGATTCCGAAGGGCTATACGCTGCCGGAGGATTATGTGACAATCCGCTACTATGACAACGGCGCAAAGGATATCATCTACCGGCTGAAAAAGGCGGCTGCTCCGGAGAAAAAGTATTCTGCAACGATCACGGTGCTTGACCGCGATACCGGCGAGCTGATTCCGGAGGAGATTCTTGCAAATCATCCGTTCAGCTTCGGGACAGATATCCGCATCAAAAACCCTGTTAATCCGGAAGAATACATGATGACCGGTCCGATCTATCTCGTGACGAAGAATCCGTATGTCGTGAAGGATAATCTTGCGAAGCTCTATCAGACCGCGGATGTATTCGGATTCGTTTGTGACGATCAGCCCGAGGTCACGGTGCATGACGACGACTCTATGGACATTGTATTCAAAACGAAGCTGACGGTTTCCGGCGATGCAAACGGCGACGGCTTCTTCTCGATTGCCGATGTGGTCGCGCTGACAAAGTGGCTGACAGGCGAATCGACTGACTCGCTCGGCAACTGGGCGAATGCAGATTTCTGCATAGACAACAAACTGACTGCCGCCGATCTGAGCCTGATGAAGCAGAAGCTGCTTGCGAAGATTGCAGAGTATGCATCTTCGGCGAAGGCAAAGCCCGTCACAATCAATATCCGGCGGACGGGCGGATACGTAGGCGTCAATGAGGAATGGAATCTGACGCAGCAGGACGGTCAATGCATCCTGAGCCGTTTGGACCGGCGCATGAGTGCGCCGCAGCCGGATTCTGTCACGGCAGAAATTCCGCCGGTATCGTACAATGAGATCATGTCGCTGGATTATGACCGGATCATCGCATCGTATGATGAAAGCCGCCAGACCTTTATAAGGGATGCATTCTATTTCAATACTGTCATCACATATGACAACGGCACGGAAAAGACAACAAAGGCGGATATGTCAGACATCATTGCATATTTTGATAAGCTGCTGGAGCAGTATCGGGAAAAGGCATAAAGCAAAGCCGCTTCAATCAGACATTGGCGCTGATTGAAGCGGCTCTTTTATGATGCAAATTCGGGCAATTCTGATCTGATCAGCGTGCCGTGTGCATGGCGATCTCAATGGAATCCATATACTGTCCCATAGACTGATTGAAGCGCTTATAGTCCGCCTGTGCGAATTCCTCGGTTGCACCGGCAACCGTTGCTCTGACTATCGCGGTCTGATTGAAAAACGCAAGCATCACCGGCACGCCGAGATGCTCCGACATACCGCGGATTGTCAGCGAGCCTGCCTCCTCCAGCGACATAATCTCATCCTCGCTGCTGACAGAGACCGGATCATCATCCACGAGAATCTCCGGATTGATCAGATTCTGCCGGAGCAGCCGTGCCGCGCGGCAGATTCCGTTCCAGCCGGTCAGATAGGCGAGCTGCCATTCGGAAAACAGCCAGCCGTTTTTTTCTTTTACATCCTTCAGTGTCATATCAGTGTTCCTTCTTTGCATTCTCTACGCGGAAGGCGACCGAGCGCTTGAGATAATCGAGATACGCATCGTCGCGGCACATTGCCTTGCCGATATCATCCGACAGTTTTGCGACAGGTCTGCCGTTGACATATTGCAGCTTGATGACGATATTCAGCGCGGTCTCCTCGGTATCATTCGAGCAGAATGTGCCGATACCGAACGAAACCTTCGTCTTCCCGCAGAAATAATCATAGAGCTTCTGGGCGCGGTCGAAATCGAGGCTGTCGCTGAACAGCAGCAGCTTGGTTTTCGGGTCAACGCCGTACTTTTTGTAGTGCGCAATGATCTTCTCGCCCCAGATCGGTCGTGACGGTATCGGTCAGCGCGGTGCCGTTGTCGCCCTGATATTCGTCATACCAGTCCTGCATGGCGTGGTGATTCGTATAGGAAAGCGGGATCGAATCAATGCCCTGATACATCTGCACGAATTCATGTGCATAGGTACCGATCGGCGTGACATTGTACTTCATCGCAAGATAGACATTCGAGGTGCCGACGCAGTTCTTTGTCTCGGTGACAAAGCGTCTGACGACAACATCCTCCCATTCGCGGGAGAGTCTTCTGCGGCAGCCGAATTCCGCGAATTTGAAGGTATAGGTTCCGTCGTTCATCGCCTTGATCTTTTTGTCGAGACGCTCCTCCGCGGATTTGCGCAGGCGGTCATAATCAAACTGCATCCGGAAATAGACCTCGTTGACGATCTCCAGCAGATAAATCTCAAACTGCATTGCCGAGAACAGCGGTCCGTCTACGACAATCTGCAATTCACCGTTTTCATCGAGCTTCGCAGTGACGTAATCACGGATCGGGTGCCAGAGGCGCAGGAATTCGACATAATCCTTTTTGATGAAGCGGATCGAGCGCAGATAATCGAGCTCCTCCTTTTTGAAGCGGAGCGTGCAGAGGTGGTCGATCTGTTCATTGATCTCCTGCACCATTTCCGGCGTAAAGACGACGCCCTTGTTGCGGCACTTGAAATAATACTGTCCGCAGAGATCGGTGTGCTTGTGGAAAATGACCTGATCCATGTTGAATTTATACAGGTCAGTATCCAGCAAAGAAATCACAATCGGTTCGAGTTTCATTTTTATTATCCTTTCTGTTAAGAATTGGGTTATGCGTCAGGATGTTCGTATTTCAGCCGTTTTTTCATCCTGCGCAGTTTGCGCTTCGGGATTGGCTTTCGTGAAAAACGCTCGGGATGCTCGCGCATTTCCTGTTCGCGCTGTGCGGCAGCCAGACGGCGGCGCGCATCCTCCTCTGCTTTCAGAGCCAGATAATAAGCATACATCTCATTGAGATTGCGGCTGTAGATTTCCGCATCTTCCTTGGAAATCGTCTGATCCCAGAGCGGCGGTCCGCCCTCAAACCGCGCAGGTTCCCGATCGGTGACAATCGCATACCGGTCATTATGAATCTGCCGCGTCCGTCTGACGGTGACGAAATCCGGAAAAACGGTCAGCCCCTGCCATTCTGCATTCTCCTTCCGGATTTTTTCCAGCAGAAGCGGAAGATTTGTTTCATCCAGCGGAATCGGGATGTCATGCGGTGAATGACCGGAGCCGATATAGTCTGTAATCGTTTCCGGATGTGCATGGAGCCGCTCGAAGGACATGTCCGGGCGGATTCCCATGACGCCGC
>CAMHUJ010000033.1 GCA_946188175.1 uncultured Ruminococcus sp. | reverse complement strand
TAGAATTAGGTTTTCTAATTCTAGGTTTTCCGATTCTAGTAGCTCGGTACCGTTCGAGTTTTCAACTAATTCAACATCTGACATTGGCTCATCACTGAACAGATACTCCCAGTCAGTAATCTTTCCGTCCGTGTAGATGCGCCGCCGGACAAGGTAACCGGTCTTTTCAATGCTTTTGAGGGCAGTTGCAATTTTCGTATACCCGTCCGGCAGGATACAGCACAGCCCCTTGATCGAGAAGTTCCAGTCATCCGGCAACGAAAGCATGGTCAGCAGGAGACCGCGCTCTGTTGCACCGAGCCGCATATCGCGGAGCATTGTATTATGAACGGTCGTGAAATCACGGGTAATCTTCTTTTTGAGCTTCGGCATCCGTTACTCCTTCCCATAGACGCAGAAAGCCCCGCGATCGGTTTGGTCGCAGGGCTTTCGTTTGACTTGTGTGATTTTTGCGCGTATCTGAACCTGAGAATGACTGTATGCTACTACACTTCAATTCTCTGTAAAATGCCGCCGGAATATCTCCGGCGTGTGACTTTTCGTGTGACTTTCTATGCTGTTTCATGTGATTTTACGCAGTTTGGACGTCACACACGCAGTTATAACGGATTTTCAGATAAAAGAAAAACCGCGTAACTGCTCATTTTTCAAGCAATTACGCGGTTTTCACAAAAGCGGAAAGAGAGGGATTCGAACCCTCGGTGCGCTATTAACGCACACACGATTTCCAGTCGTGCGCCTTAGACCAGCTCAGCCATCTTTCCACATGGTAAAACTGTCATCGCTCGCCCTATAGGGCAAGAAAAAAAGTGGTGCGAGTGACGGGACTTGAACCCGTACGCCGAAACACACGCCCCTCAAACGTGCCTGTCTGCCAATTCCAGCACACTCGCATTCACTACTCGATTATTATATCAAAACAGAGGAAAAAAGTCAAGGGGATTTTCGCATTTTCTCGGAATTCGGCAGTTTGCACAAATTCCATGCAAAAATCCCCGTATTGTCAGCTTTTACTGAGAAGCAGCCGTTTCAGCAGCGTCACATCAGCAGCATTCAGCTTGCCGTCGCTGTTCATATCGCCGCGCTGTGCCTGCTCCTTTGTCAGCACTTCGGACGTCGCCAGATACTTGCAGAGCAATACTGCGTCTGCGGCTGTCACATCATTGCTCAGGTTCACATCGCCAAGCAGAACCGCCGGATTCGTTTTGGATTCTGACGTTGTTCCGGTTGCAGCAGACGTACTTTCCGTCGTCTGTCCGGGCTGCGCTGTGACCTCTGCGAGGCTAGGCTCCTTATCATACCACCAGTCCTCCCACGGATTACCCGCGCGCTGCTTGGCTGCAACCTCACCCTTCGTCCATGTGAACACATTATCGTAGAGGTGGCCTTCCTCATAATACCACTGCGCGAGTGCGGCACCCTCATCCGGATAATTCTGATAGTATCCGTCATTGTCGCCGGTATAATTCGCCCAGCCGGTATTATGTCCCTTCAGCGCACCGCGCACGACCTGCCAGCCGGTCAGTTCATAATCGACCATTGCCTGCCGGATAAAATGAATGATCTTGCGGACGCCCATATGATTCGAGATGATCGCATCATAGAAATTTGATTCGTTCAGATCATACCACTCGAGCTCGGGGACATCCTCCTCCTGCATGAAGCTCGTGCCCGGGTCTTTGAATGCAGTGACGGCGGTTTGCAGCGTGCCGTATGCATGTGCGGAGCTGACGCCGAAGCCCTCGGAGAATGCGGTTTCGATATCCGCGCCGTCGCCGTTTCCGCCGAGCGTGGATTCCAGCGTACCGACGCCGAGAAACAGTGCATAGACCTTCTCACGGTCGGTCTGACCGAAGCGCAGCGAGATCAGATCCCAGTGCTCGTCGATCTCCTTATAGAGCGCATATTTGCACTCCTGAACGGTCATTTTGTGATTGATTGCGCGCAGCTCTGCGATAGATGTCCCCTCCGGTGCCATACGCTCGCCGAAATTGAACGGATTGCCGACGCCCTCCACCTGCACATTCCGGCTCGGGTCATGTGCGATTTCGGCAGCCGATGCGGTGATTTGCAGCGGCGGCAGCGCAGTCAGCAGCAGGACGGTACTGCAAAGCGCTGCAAACAGTTTTCTGCGGATTTTCATACAAAATCCTCCCCTCTGTTATGATCTGCGGACTGCGCATCGGTACATGCGGCAAACCGCGCAGATGCTCTGTATTCATCTTAGCACATTCCGCATGAAAAGTCAATCGTTTTTGCAGATTACGCAGGCTTCCCGTATTTCGTAAGATAACCAAAAAGCCGTTCCGATGCGCTGCTGCACCGGAACGGCTGATCTGATAATTAATGCTGCGGATATTACTGCGGGACAGGGAATGATCTGCGGATGCATTAACCGGCGATCTCCTGAATATTGCGGACGATGATATCGTGCAGCAGCTCGACATCATATGCGCCGATGATCGGCTCCAAATGCGAATCGCCGACACCGGAATCATCGGTCAGGAAGACATAATTGCTGTCGGTCATGATCGAGAGTGCTCTGCCGAAAAGCTCGGTCTCTCGCGCTGCATTCGAGGCAACGACCGGCACCACATGAATGCCCTGCTCTGCTGCGGCTGCAACGGCATTCTGAATCATCTCCGCCTGCGAAGCCGCATCATGCGGCGGCGCATCAAAGATCAGGAATGCGATCTTGTTCGTATTTTCGTGCCAGTCACCGTTTGCCAGCACTTCATCGAGAATTTCTGCAACTGCCTCGGGCTCATCGCCGCCGCCGTCTGCATATTCCTGATTCAGCGCAGTTTGCAGCGCCTTGACATCATCGGTGAACGGGTTGCAGCGCGTGACATAATCGTCGCCCTCGTCGCGGTAGAAGTTCACGGAGAAGGTCATGCCCGCAGCGGCGACCTCGTCTGCAATCGCGGAGAAATCCTTTTGCAGATAGGTGATTTCATCGCCCATGGAGCCGGTCGTATCGAGGATGAAGCACACCTCGGTATCGGTATATTTCTTCGATTCTGCGCCGGTTTCGATTGTATACTCCAGCGTCGGGACCGATCTGCCGCCCTGTCCGGAGGCATCGGCAGGCGCCTGAAACTGCACTGGCTCCGCATCGGCAGTCTCGATTGTCAGCTTCTGCCCCGCATGCGCTTTGTCATAGAACAGATAGGCTTTGCCGTTTTTATCGGTCTTTGCCGTCCAGAGGACGCCGTCCGCCTTCAGCTGCACGGTCTGATTCTGCACCGGTGCACCGCCGTTTTGCAGCGTCACGGCAACGCGGTTGACCGGATCGAGCCCGTAGGACGGGAAGGAAATCGTACCGTTGTGGACGAGGTTTGCAAAGAAGCCCCAGTTCTCGTTGTCATTCCATTCGCCTGCGGTCAGGATGAAGGGCTGTGCACCGTAATCAGCGGGCGGTTCCGGCTCCGGTTCAGCAACTGCGGAAGAAGCACCCGGGTCTGACGGTCTTTCATCATCGAAATCCGCATCGAGAGAAGCCGTCAGCTTTGCGTCCGCTTTCATGACTGCATCCGGCATTTCCTCACCGGCAAGCGATGCCTTTTTTGCTTCTGCACCAAAGGTCAGCGCAGCATCTCCGGCATACAGTGCTTCAGCTTCTGCGCCGTCTGCCTCATCAGCGGCATCCGCAGCGGCTGCTTCGCTCGCTTCCTCCGCTGCGGCAGAACCGGCATCGTTTGAGAACAGGTCCATTTTTTGCTCCATAACCGCATCGGTGAATTGACTGCCGCAGCCCGTGAGCATCATTGCGGCAAGAATAACTGCTGTATAAGTAAACTGTTTTTTCATGGGTGATCCCCTCCTTTTATCTTCATTACGTTCCGGCTTCTGCAATTCCTTATGCGAATCCAAACTTTTGTGAGATTGCACAATCGAACGCTGTCTGATTTGTCTATTATTACAACCCTGTGCAAAACGGTCTTTGCTGATACCCTGATTTTATCATACAAGACGCCGGAATGCAACAACAGCGCGGTAAATATTCAGTCACAATCCGGTGACGCATGGATTGCATTCTGTAAAAAAATACCGCATAATCATTTGACAAAGCATACTTCTGTATGGTATACTAAGAATGTCTTTCAATCATGAAAATAAGCGGTTTTTATGCCGCAGATCAGGAGGATTATCAAGATGCTTACAGACATTGAGATCGCGCAGTCCATTCCCATGCGCCCGATCACCGAGATCGCGCAGACCGCAGGCATCCCCGACGATGCACTCGAACAGTACGGCAGATACAAGGCGAAAATCGACCTTGCCAAGCTGCCGGAAACCGGAAAGCAGGGCAAGCTGATCCTTGTCACCGCGATCAATCCGACCGCGGCAGGCGAAGGCAAGACCACGACGACGATCGGTCTTGCGGACGGCATGCGCCGCATCGGCAAACGCGTTATGGTTGCACTGCGTGAGCCGTCGCTCGGTCCGGTGTTCGGCATCAAGGGCGGTGCGGCAGGCGGCGGCTATGCACAGGTCGTCCCCATGGAGGACATCAACCTGCACTTCACCGGCGACTTCCACGCAATCGGCGCGGCAAACAATCTGCTCGCGGCAATGCTCGACAACCATATCTATCAGGGCAATGCACTGAACATCGACCCGCGCCGCATCACATGGAAGCGCTGCGTCGATATGAACGACCGTCAGCTCCGCTATATCACGGACGGTCTCGGCGGCAGAATCAACGGCGTACCGCGTGAGGACGGCTACGATATCACGGTTGCTTCGGAGATCATGGCGGTCTTCTGCCTTGCAACCTCGATCTCCGATCTGAAGGAGCGCCTCTCGCGCATCGTTGTCGCATATACCTATGATGAAAAGCCCGTCACCGCAGGCGATCTCAATGCAGTCGGCGCCATGACCGCACTGCTCAAGGACGCACTCAAGCCGAATCTCGTGCAGACGCTCGAGGGGACTCCGGCACTCGTCCACGGCGGTCCGTTTGCGAATATCGCACACGGCTGCAACTCCGTCCTTGCGACGAAAACCGCGCTCAAGCTCGGCGATTACGCCGTCACGGAGGCAGGCTTCGGCGCCGATCTCGGTGCTGAAAAATTCCTCGATATCAAGTGCCGCATGGCAGGTCTGACGCCGTCTGCGGTCGTCATTGTTGCAACGATCCGCGCACTCAAGCTGCACGGCGGTCTCGCAAAGACCGAGCTCGGCACGGAGAATCTGGCTGCGCTGGAGGCAGGTCTGCCGAATCTGCTGCGCCATGTTGCGAATATCAAGGAGGTCTATCAGCTTCCGTCGGTCGTTGCGATCAACCGCTTCCCGACCGATACCGACGCAGAGGTCGCACTCATCATTGAAAAGTGTAAGGAACTCGGCGTAAATGTCGTGCTCTCGAATGTCTGGGCAGAAGGCGGCAAGGGCGGCGAAGAACTCGCACGCGAGGTCGTCAGACTCTGCGAGGAGGAAAAGGGTAATTTCTCGTTCTCCTATTCGCTCGACGGCACAATCGAGGAGAAGATCGAAGCAATCGTCAAGCGCGTCTACCGCGGCGAAGGCATCAACATTCTCCCTGCTGCGCAGAAGCAGATCGCACAGCTCACCGCGCTCGGCTTCGACAAGCTGCCGGTCTGCATGGCGAAAACACAGTACAGCTTCACTGATGATAAGGATGTGCTCGGCGCGCCGGAGGGCTTCACCGTCACGATCCGCAATGTCAAGGTATCCGCAGGCGCAGGCTTCATCGTTGCGCTGACCGGCGAGATCATGACGATGCCCGGTCTGCCGAAAAAGCCGGCTGCCGAAAACATCGACGTCGATGCGGACGGTAAGATTTCCGGTCTGTTCTGATGAACGGTGTCTGTCTTTGGATGTATCTTCCGCGCAAAGAGATTTCCACGGAAGATATCATCGAACTGATGCATGAACTGATGCTGTTCAAGCCGACCGGATTCCGTTCCAGCCAAAAGGTTCGGCAGGGCATATGACGCATATCTCCCGCTGGATCTGCTTACAGCTTTTCAGGACTGTGCGAAAAATGAAACGCTGGAAACCGGCACGGTCCATATCTTCATGTATGATTCACCGGATGATTTCAGATCGCCGAAATCTGTGCGCAGAGCATTCGCCTACCGCATTCATACAGACTATCTGAACCGTGCAGAAGTCTGTCACAAGCGGCTCGGCAGTTCACCGGAAGCAAGGCAGTATGCCGATATGATAATCGAAGACGGCGTCTGCACGCACGGCGGATTCAAACATGTGCAGACATTTCTTGACGAAAACGGTGCACCTGTCAGCCGGAATCAGGCATCACAGGTTCATAATTCGGAACGCGGCACGGACGGAAAAGCCGTGTTTGAGGAAACCGTGCCTATGGATCCGGAACAATAAAATACAATAAAGGAGGATTCCCAAAATGGAAAGCAACATCATCGGCATCCTCGTAACGATCATCGTCTACTTAGGCGGCATGATCGCAATCGGTGCCGTGTTCTCAAAGAAGAACAAGGACGTCAGCGACTTCTATCTCGGCGGCAGAAAGCTCGGACCGCTGGTCTCCGCGATGAGCGCCGAGGCATCCGATATGAGCTCATGGCTGCTCATGGGTCTGCCGGGCGTCGCCTATCTCTGCGGTCTTGCAGAGGCGGGCTGGACCGCAATCGGTCTCGCCGTCGGTACCTATCTCAACTGGCTCTTTGTTGCAAAGCGCCTGCGCATCTATTCGCAGAAAACCGGTTCGATCACGATTCCGGATTTCTTCTCCGACCGTTTTCATGATAACAGTCATGTGCTTTCCGGTATCGCGGCGGTCATTATCCTGATCTTCTTCGTGCCGTATACCGCCTCGGGCTTCTCCGCCTGCGGCAAGCTGTTCGGTACGCTGTTCGGGCTCGATTATCATATCGCCATGATCCTCGCGGCGATTATCATCATCAGCTACACAAGCATGGGCGGCTTCCTCGCCGCGAGCTTCACCGACCTCATCCAGAGTATTGTCATGACAACCGCACTGACGATCATCGTTATTTTCGGCATCAGCAATGCAGGCGGCTGGGATGCCGTCGCGGAAAATGCAAAATCCATTCCGGATTATCTGCATATGACCGTGACGCGCTCGCTGAATTCCGACGGCACCTTCTCGCAGACCGGCTACGGCTTTCTGCCGGTCGTCTCGACGCTTGCATGGGGTCTCGGATACTTCGGTATGCCGCATATCCTGCTGCGCTTCATGGCGACCGAGGACGAGAAAAAAATCAAGCTCTCCCGCCGCATCGCAAGCATCTGGGTCGTCATTGCAATGGGCGTTGCAATCCTCATCGGCATCGTCGGCAATCAGCTCTCCGTCAACGGCAAAATCGGAACGCTCTGGGCAGCCGACGGCACGAATACCTCTGAAACGATCGTCATGGAAATGGCAAAGCTGCTCTCAAAGCACGGCTTTGCAGCGGCAATGGTTGCCGGTCTGATCTTCGCGGGCATTCTCGCCTGCACGATGTCCACCTCGGATTCACAGCTCCTCGCGGCATCCTCCTCGATGTCCGAGAACATCATGAAGGGTGTCTTCAAGATGAAGCTGAATGAGAAGCAGTCGATGCGCGTCGCACGCTGCGTGCTGATCGTCATCGCAATCCTCGGTGTCATTCTCGCATGGGACCCGAACAGCTCTGTGTTCCGCGTTGTATCGTTTGCATGGGCAGGCTTCGGCGCGGCCTTCGGTCCGGTTATGCTCGCATCGCTCTTCTGGAAGCGCTGCAACAAGTACGGCGCAATCGCAGGTCTGG
The DNA here is from genome assembly GCA_946188175.1 of uncultured Ruminococcus sp. Lineage (GTDB taxonomy): Bacteria > Bacillota > Clostridia > Oscillospirales > Ruminococcaceae > Firm-04. Next base: position 1,967 of record CAMHUJ010000033.1, on the reverse strand, counting down.
TCGTCGGCGGCATCATGATCTTCGTCTGGAAGTTTATCGTCCGTCCGCTCGGCGGCGCACTCGATATCTACGAGCTGCTTCCTGCATTCCTCTGCGCATTCATTGCGATTACCGTGACCTCGCTTGTCACAAAGGCACCTGAGAAGGAGATCACCGATGAATTCGATGAAGTCAGCAAACTGACGAAGGCTTAAATCATAACAAAATGCACCGTTTCGCAAGCCGGAACGGTGCATTTTTCTGCATTGACAAATCCCTCCCGAATCGCTTATAATGTATGATAATCAAATATACGGGAGACTATGATATGGCTTTCAATAAAGATTTATATAAACGGCTGTTTACGGTCGTGATGCCGATTGCATTTCAGTATCTCATGGCGTCGCTGGTTTCCGCGAGCGATGCGTTCATGCTCGGATTTCTCGATCAGGATTCGCTTGCCGCATCCTCGCTTGCCGGACAGATCGCCTTCGTATTCAGCCTGTTTTACGGCGCGTTCGTCTTCGGGCTGACCGTCCTTGCGGCGCAATACTGGGGCAAAGGCGATTCCGATACGACGGAAGAAGTGCTCGCCTATGCGATGCGGTATTCGCTGCTGGTCGGATTGCTGTTCACACTGGCGACCGCGCTCATTCCGGCACAGATTATGCATCTGTTTACATCCGACCCGAAGCTGATCGGGGCAGGCGCGGTCTATCTGCGGACGGTTTCGCTTTCCTATCTGCTGACCGGCTTTACGCAGACGTATTTCGGCATCATGAAGGTCTGCGACAAAGCAGGGCTCAGTTCGCTGATTGGCTCCCTTGCCGTCGTGCTGAACATCGTGCTCAATGCCGTGCTGATCTTCGGACTCGGTCCCGCACCGGAAATGGGCATTGCAGGTGCGGCGCTTGCAACGGTCTGCGCGCGCGTCTTTGAGACGGCTTCGGTGCTGATTGCCATGCTGTACAAACGCTGTCCGCCGCTGCGGTTCGGGCTGATGCTCCGCGGCAGAAGCAGAGAACTGCTCAGAGACTACTGGAAATACACCGTGCCGCTGTTCATCAATCAAATGGGCTGGGGCGGCGGCGTGACGATGTATTCGGTCATCATGGGGCATCTCGGCTCGGACGCGACCGCTGCAAATTCGATTGCGTCGATCGTCCGCAGCATGATTGCAAGTCTCTGCTGGGGCATCGCATCGGGCGTCGGCATTGTGCTCGGCGGCATGCTCGGGCGGAATGAGCTCGATGAAGCCAAACGCGCAGGCGGCAGCTTTGTGCGGTTCTCGCTGCTGATCGGTGCAGGCTCGGGGCTTGTGATTCTCGCGCTGACACCGCTTGTGCTGCATTTCATCACGCTGGAGCCGCAGGCGCAGTATTATCTGAAATATATGATGCTCATGGCGTCCTATTATATCATCGGCAACTCGCTGAATTCGACGATCATCGGCGGCATTTTCCCTTCGGGCGGCGATACGAAATTCGGCATGTGGTGCGATGTGATCACGCTCTGGGTCGTTGTCGTGCCGCTCGGCATGGTCGGTGCATTTGTGCTGAAGCTGCCGGTTCTTGCCGTGGCGTTTATCCTGACGCTCGATGAATTCGTCAAGATTCCGGTCGTCTATCGTCATTATATGAAATACAAATGGCTCCGCAATATTACCAAAGAGCAGCGGGAAACAACCGCTTGAAGTGATCTATAGTCCGTCGACAGGCAGCACATTGCAGAAGGAGGAAGGAGAAGTAAGGCTTGAGAAGTTAGGAGTGAGGAGTTGTGGTATGCGCTTCGCGCATGATTTTGAAAAACAGATATGGAGAATGTAGGAAGGAGAAGATTTTTCACGATTCACGATTTTCTTTTCAAATCATCGCCGTAAGGCGATACCACAATTTCTAATTTCTCATTTCTAATTCTATTTGAACTTCCTCCTTATTATAAATGTTCGCCTTGCTTTTTCGGCGAAAATATGATATACTGTAGAAAAA
>CAMHUJ010000032.1 GCA_946188175.1 uncultured Ruminococcus sp. | reverse complement strand
ACATATCGGCAACGACTGGGATACGATTCTCGCGCCGGAATTCAGCAGCGAAAGCTATCTGCGCCTGCGCGAGTTTCTGAAACGCGAATACGCCACGAAGAAAATCTATCCGGATATGTATGACATCTTCAATGCGCTGAAATACACGGCATACAAGGATGTCAAATGCGTGATTCTGGGGCAGGACCCCTACCACGGCGAAGGGCAGGCGCACGGACTGAGCTTTTCGGTGCGGCAGGGGATACAGCCGCCGCCGTCGCTCGTCAATATCTTCAAGGAGATTTATGATGATTTAGGGATTGACAACCGCGGCGGCTCGGGCGATCTGACGAACTGGGCGAAGCAGGGCGTATTGCTGCTCAATGCGGCGCTGACGGTGCGTGCAGGGCAGGCGAATTCGCATCACGGCATGGGCTGGGAGGAGCTGACCGACGCGATCATCATGCATCTGAACGAGCGCGAGCAGCCCATGGTATTTCTGTTGTGGGGCGGCAATGCGCGTGCAAAGGCAAGGCTGATCACGAATCCGGGACATCTGATTTTACAGTGTCCGCATCCGAGTCCGCTTTCTGCGTATCACGGATTTTTCGGCTGCCGGCATTTTTCAAAGACCAACGCCTTCCTGACCGCTAACGGCATGACCCCCATCGACTGGCGGGTCGGCAGAACCGACAGCCATTGATCGAAAGCCCGCCGCACGGAGCCCGTGCCGGTATGATCGAAAGCCCGCCGGAAGCGCGTTGCAGATCGGAAGGATGATTTCTTTCCGCAGGCGTCCTTGCTGATAAGGATAGTTGCCAGAACCGATTTTCTGAATTTCTTTCTCTAAGCGCCGTGAATCTGAAGAGCCGCGTCCTCAGAGAGGAGAGAGTAAGGAATGAGGGAGCGCGAGGGGGAGAACCTTAGGGAGAGGGGAGACCTGAGCGCAGCGAAGACTTCCCTCTCCCTGTGGTTCTTCCCCTCGCATTCGCATGCCCCGCATGTTTGCCGCAGGCAAACTGCGCAGTGTCGCCTTGCGAAACATGCGCGCCCCGCTAAATTTACATTCGGACAAACGATAAGGACAGAATGACTAAATAAACAAGCTGAATACTGATTTTTCGCAGAATCTTTTTTCGGAAACAGGCGTTTTCACAAGCTCGTGCAGACAAAAACAAAACCCGCCGTGCGCGCAATCTGATACAAAAAATCCGCATCTCTCTGAGAATCTGCGGTGTGAGGTAATCTATGAAAGCGATACAATTATTTGAAAAAAAGCCGGTGCTCTCGTTTGAGGTATTCCCGCCGAAGCCGAATGTGCCGATTGACAGCATCTATCAGACGCTCGCGTCGCTGAAAGACCTGAAACCGGATTTCATCAGCGTGACCTACGGTGCAGGCGGCTCGGTACCGGGCGCATCGACCGCAGAGATCTGCGAGACGATCCAGAATCTGCACGGCATCCCGTCGATTGCACATCTGCCCTGCATCAACGAGACAAAGGATTCGGTGCTGGAAAAGCTCGGTATTTTCCGCGAGAAGGGCGTCGGCAATATTCTTGCGCTGCGCGGCGACCGCAATCCCGATCTTGCGCCGAAGAATGATTTTCACTATGCATCCGATCTGATCGCATTTATCCGTGCACACGGCGATTTTGATATTGCGGCTGCATGTTATCCGGAGGGACATCCGGAGGCGCCCGATCTTGATACGGATATCACGCATCTGAAAGAGAAGGTCGATGCGGGCGCGACGCATCTGATCTCGCAGCTGTTCTATTACAATCCCGATTTTTATGCATTCCGCGAGAAGCTCGTGCAGAAGGGCATAGCAGTACCGGTCGAAGCAGGCATCATGCCCGTGACCTCGAAGAAATCCATTGAGCGCATGGTCTCACTCTGCGGCGCTTCGATTCCGAACCGTCTTGCGAAGCTCATGGCGCGCTATTCGGACGATCCCGCGTCACTGAAAGCTGCCGGACTGGAATACGCGATCATGCAGATTCTCGATCTTCTGGAGCACGGCGCCGACGGCATCCATATCTATACGATGAACAATCCGGATGTCGCGCGCTACATCATGGAGCAGATCGGCGAGGAAATCCGCCGATGAAGCCCGATGATCTGGACCGCTCCGAGATACTGATGTATCTGAATACGCCGTCGCTCGATGCAAACCTTTCCGCGATGCTTGAGGACTGCGTAAAAAAGCTCTGCGCCGCCGCACAGCCGCGAACGGTTTACCGTGTACTGCCGGTCGAACATACGGCGTCGGGCGTGCTGCTCGGCGGACTGCCCTTGCAGGGGGAGGACATTGCGCTGCACCTGACCGGATGCAAAGAGGCGGTGCTGCTTGCGGCGACGCTGTCGGCACCGGTCGATGCGCTGATCCGGCGCGCCTCGGTGACGGATATGACGCTTGCCGTGATGTATGATGCAGTTGCAGGTGCAGCGGTCGAGCGTGTCTGCAACGATCTCGAAGCAGAGATCAAGGCAAAATATCCGTATCCGTATTATACGGCACGTTTTTCGGCAGGCTACGGTGATTTCCCGATCACGCAGCAGGGCGCACTGGTGCAGATGCTTGATGCCCCGCGCAAGATCGGACTGACCGTGACCCCTGCGCAGACGCTTCTGCCGATGAAATCCGTGACGGCAATCATGGGCATGTCGCATGAACCGGTGAAGGATGCGCGGCGCTTCTGCTGCGGCAATTCCTGCGAAGAATGCCCGTATCACGAGACCTGTCCGATGCGGAAATGAGGGCGTCTATGACGGAAGAACCGAAGAAACCGGCAGAGGCGCAGAAAAAGCCGAAGCTGCGGAAGCTCGATAAAAATTTTTTCATCTGTTTTTTCCCGTTTCTGTTTGCGGTTCTGTTTGTATATTTCGCCGCATACTGGGAGTATTATTATCACGAACCGTTTTCGGTATGGGCGTATCTGCTGCTGATTCCGCTTGCGCTGCTCGGCATGGCAATGGGATATCAGCTTGAATTTTGGCTGCAAAAGCATATTGGCAAAAAGGCGGAGGCGCTGGTTGCGTTCATGCTGACGGTCATACTGCTTTGCGGACTGTATGCCGAATATCAGTATGTGCTTGTCCCGAAGTACGGCTTGCCCCCGCTGACATGGGCGCGCATTCGGGATGTGCTTCTGAAACATCTGCATCTGAAAACGTGAGGCACGAACATGAAACATGCATGGGAAGAAATCCCGCTCGAAACCTACGAAAAGCATATGCGTCTGGATTCCGTCCGGCAGTTACAGGCGATGAATCTGCTGATGCAGTCGCAGCTTGCGGATTATCCGGCAGAAACGGCAATGATTCTGGGGATAGCAGGCGGCAACGGGCTCGAGCATATCAGCAGGGAGAAATACCGCACCGTCTACGGCATCGACATCAACGCAGATTTCCTGCATGCGGTCTCGGAACGCTATGCAGCGCTGTCTCCGGTGCTGCAATGCATCCGGCTTGATTTGGGAAAGGATGCGGAAAAGCTGCCGCAGGCACAGCTTCTGATTGCGAATCTGCTGATTGAATACATCGGATACGGTGCATTTCAGCACGCGGTATTGCAGGCTGCGCCGGAATATGTATCCTGCGTGATACAGATCAACCGCGAAGCGCAGAGCTGGGTCTCCGATTCGCCGTATCTGCACGCATTTGACTGTCTCGATGCAGTGCATCATCTGATTGATGCGGAGGGGCTGACCGCAGCGATGCAGTCGGTCGGCTATGACAGCATTCTGCGTTCGGAAACGCCGCTGCCGAACGGCAAAGCACTGCTGCGGCTGGATTACCGGAAACAATAAACAGTTGTCGCATCCGATGATGCTTTGCATCGGATCAATCTGATACAGGAGTATTGTATGGACTTTCGTACATTGCTGTTAAATGAATTTATATATCTGGACGGCGGCATGGGCACAATGCTGCATCTGAAACCGGGCGAGCTGCCAGAGCGGCTGAATCTGACCGAGCCGGAGCGCGTTGCGGCGGTGCACAGAGCCTATGCGGAAGCCGGCTCGCAGATTGTCTATGCCAACACCTTCGGCGCGAATCCGCTGAAGCTCGCGGGCACAGGCGTTGATCCGGCAGAGAGCATCAAAGCGGCGATCCGGCTTGCGAAGGATGCGGTCGGCGAGGGCGTCTGTGTCGCACTGGATATCGGCCCGACGGGACAGCTTCTGCCGCCTGCCGGACAGATGACCTTTGAAGCGGCATACGAATCCTTCCGTGTCATGTGCGAAGCGGGTGCGGAAGCCGGTGCCGATCTGATCGTCATAGAAACGATGAGCGATCTGCTTGAGACGAAGGCGGCGGTGCTTGCGGCGAAGGAAGCGACCGGTCTGCCGGTGATCGTGACAATGACCTTCACGGAAAACGGCAGAACCTTCACGGGATGTCGGGTCTCCGCGGCAGCGATGACGCTGGAGGGACTCGGCGCCGCGGCAATCGGCATCAACTGCTCACTCGGTCCGAAGGAGATTCTGCCCATGGTGCAGGAAATGGCGCGCTGGACATCTCTGCCGCTGATTGCGAAAGCGAATGCCGGTCTGCCCGATCCCGTCACCGGAGAATATTATCTGACGCCGGAGGAATTTGCCGAGCTGATGCCTGCGTTCGCGGAATGCGGCGTACAGTTCTTCGGCGGATGCTGCGGCACAACGCCTGATTTCATCCGTGCGATCCGCAGAAAGCTCGACCCGCTGCACCGCGGCAGACGCTGCTTTGCAAAGCATGCTGCGGTATGCTCCGGCACGCGCACGGTGCTGCTCGATATGCCGCGCATCATCGGCGAGCGCATCAATCCGACGGGCAAAAAGCGCATGAAGCAGGCTTTGCTTGACAATGATTTTGATTATCTGCGCGGCGAAGCGATCTCGCAGACGGAGGCTGGTGCGGATATCCTTGATGTCAACGTCGGCACGCCGGGCATCAACGAAGCGGAGGTGCTTCCGCAGGCGGTGCAGGCGATTCTGGAGGTCACCGATCTGCCCTTGCAGCTGGATTCCTCCGATCCTGCCGCACTGGAAGCGGCACTGCGCATCTATCCGGGCAAGCCGATTGTCAATTCGGTCAACGGCAAGGCGGAATCGCTGAAAACGGTGCTGCCGCTCGTGAAGCATTACGGCGCCGCGATTGTCGGATTAACGCTTGATGAAAACGGCATCCCGACTTCCGCAGCGGAGCGCTTCGGCATCGGCGAGCGCATTCTGAAAGCCGCGATGCAGCTCGGCATCCCGAAGGAGGATGTCTTCCTCGACTGCCTGACGCTGACCGCCTCGACCGGCGAAAACGGACCCTCGGAGACGCTGCGGGCTGTCCGGCGCGTGCGTGAGGAGCTCGGACTGCAAACGGTGCTCGGCGTCTCGAATATCAGCTTCGGACTGCCGAACCGTCCGCTGATCAACCGCAATTTCCTCTGCATGGCGCTGACAAACGGTCTGACGCTGCCGATCATGAACCCCATGGCAGAGGGCATGACCGATACCGTCCGTGCCTACCGGATGCTCGCGGGATTTGACGTCAACTGCGAGAATTTCATCGCCGCATATCAGGATACCGGTACACCGGCTGCCGCGGCGCCGCAGAAATCGAATGAGAATCTGACGCTTGAGGGCGCGGTCATTCACGGTCTCCGGCAGGATGCGGCAAGACTGACGCTCGAAGCATTGCAGACGCATGCGCCGCTTGCGGTTGTCAATGACATGCTGATTCCGGCGCTGGATACCGTCGGCGCGGATTACGAATCCGGCAAGGTATTCTTGCCGCAGCTGATACAGGCAGCGACCGCCGCACAGAGCGCATTCGGCGTGATCAAGCAGCAAATGGCTTCGCAGGACGGCGACAAAGCGGACAAGGGCAAGATCATCGTTGCGACGGTGCAGGGCGACGTTCATGACATCGGCAAGAATATTGTCCGTCTGCTGCTGGAAAACTACGGCTATGATGTAATCGACCTCGGCAAGGATGTGCCGCCGCAGAAGATCGTGGATGCTGCGATTTCCAATCAGGTGAAGCTGGTCGGACTGTCGGCGCTGATGACGACGACAGTCGGGGCAATGGAGGAGACGATCAAGCTGCTGCATCAGCAGTATCCGGAGTGCAAGACAGTTGTCGGCGGTGCGGTATTGACCGGCGACTATGCGGAAACGATCGGCGCGGACTGCTATGCAAAGGATGCAAAGGCGACGGTCGATTATGCCAAAACGGTATTTGAACCGCAGTAAATCTGCGGTTCTCCGTTTGTTATCATATGGAGGATCAACTATGCGTGCATTGATTCAGCGTGTGACGGAGGCATCCGTGACAGTGGAGGGAAAGACGGTCGGCGCAATCGGAAAGGGCTTGCTGGTGCTGCTCGGCGTGACGGAGACCGATACGGAGCAGGAGGTCACGCAGCTGACGGAAAAACTGATCAGGCTGCGTATTTTCTCCGATGCGGACGACAAAACAAATTGCAGCATTCAGGACGTCAACGGTGCACTGCTTGTGATTTCGCAGTTCACGCTCTGTGCGGACTGCCGCAAGGGGACGCGCCCGAGCTTTTCACATGCCGCAAAGCCGGAGGAAGCAAACCGGCTGTATGAGCTGTTTCTGGCGCAGTGCCGCGCGGCGGTTCCGCAGGTCGAATGCGGCATATTCGGCGCGCATATGGACGTCGCACTGCACAATGACGGCCCGTTTACGGTCATGCTCGATACCGACGACCTGAACCGTCCCCGGCACGCCGCGCACTGACCGAAGCCCCCGTATCACTTTCATATACATCCGGTATAATCCCGCGCGATTCTGACATAGAATACGGCAGGAGGGATGCATATGAAGGGCATGATACGAGGGCTTTTGTTCTGTTTTGCGATATTGCTGACGGGCAGTCTGCTGCCGCTGCAAATCACCGCAGAGGATGCGCCGTCATACAGCGCGGCACTGATCGAAGCGCAGACGGGCATGTGCCTTGCCGGAACAGCGCCGGAGCAGCGGATGCCGGCGGGCAGCCAGACGAAGCTCATGACGGTATATCTGACAGCGGAGGCAATCGCATCCGGCAGTCTGTCGCTTGACGAACGGGTGACGGTTTCGCCGTCGGCGGAGGGCGCAGCCGGAGCAACGGTCTGGCTGCTGGCAGGCGAGCAGATGACGGTCGGCGATCTGCTCAAAGCGGTCATCACCGGCAATGCAAATGACGCCTGCATCGCGCTTGCCTGCCGCATTTCTGGGACGGAGCAGCAGTTTGTCATGGAGATGAATGCGGCGGCATTTTCGCTCGGGATGCGGCATACAGCATTCACGGACTGCACCGGATTATCCGCGGAGAATTATTCGACGGCGCAGGAGCTCGGCTTGCTTTGCCGTGCACTGCTGCAATATGATTTCCTGACGCCGATGTTCACGACATGGCGGGATTTTCTGCGCGGCGGAGAAACGGAGCTTGTCTCCGAAAACCGTCTGACGAAGAATTACAAGGGTCTGCTGGGAATGAAGGCAGGGCACGGCGAAGCCTCGGGCTATACGCTGACGCTTGCGGCAGAGCGGGACGGCTTGCGGATGATCGCGGTGATACTCGGCGGATCAGACGAAGATACGCGTTTTTCGGATGCAAAGGCGCTGCTGGAGGAGGGCTTTTCGGGTTATTATGTGACGACGCCGGATAATCCGGCAGAATTCATACAGCCGGTTCGGGTGCGGCACGGCACGGCGGATGCGGTTCTGATCGGGACAGGCGAGCTGCTGTCCGCGGCGCTGCCGAAGGGGGAGCAGACCGGAAATGTGACGATTCTGCCGAAATGGCTGGAGGCGCCGGTAAAAAAGGGGACAAAAATCGGAACGGCGGCATTTTACTGCGGGGATACGCTGATTTTCGAGATGCCGCTGCTTGCCGCAGAGGATGTCCCGCGCCGGACATTTACGGATACGTTTCAGATGCTCCTGCGGGCGCTCTTTCGAGGAAAGTGAGGAGGAAGGAAGATGGAGAAAGTAGAAAGGAGGAAGGAGGAAGGAGGATGTTGCCAAAAGTGAGAAGTGAGGAGTGTGGAGTTAGGAGTTGCGGTGCAGCTTTGCTGCAATTTATAAAACGGAATGATCTCCCCATAACTTCCTCCTATACTCTTTGCGCTTTTCTGCCTGCCATTTCAAAACATGCGCGAAGCGCATACCACAACGCCTCACTTCTATCTCCTAATTTCTCACTCATCAATACTTCCTCCCTCCTCCTTTCTCCTTCTTCCATAATTTTTGTCTGATTTTGCTCTCATGTGACACGATTTAGACAATATGTTCAAATGAATCAGCAAAATTTGGCACTATTGCCAAAAAGGAAGAAAGCACTTGCATTCTTTGCAAAACTATAGTAAAATATAAGAGTATAGATAATGCTGTCGCTGTAGATTCAAAGCGCATGCGGCGGTGTTCTGATTTACCCCGCCGCACCGGTCTGAGCGTGCGGCAAATACAAGAAGTAGTGGAGGATGTAACATATGGCTTTGAAGCTGAACACCAGCTATCTGTCGGGCTTCCTGAATGAGGACGAACTCAAGGGAATCGCTGTACAGGCAGAGGCTGCGGCAAAGGTTCTGCACGACAAAACCGGTCTCGGAAACGATTTTCTGGGCTGGATGACGCTGCCGACCGATTATGACAAGGAGGAGTTCGCACGCATCAAGGCTGCGGCTGTCCGCATCAAGGATCAGGCAGATGTTCTCATCGTCATCGGCATCGGCGGCTCCTATCTCGGCGCGCGTGCGGCAATCGAGCTGCTCAAATCGCCGTTCTATAATAATATGAAGAAGGATACGCCTGACATTTACTATGTCGGCAACAATATTTCCCCGACCTACCTCAATGAGGTGCTGTCGATCTGCGAGGGCAGAGACATCGCTGTCAATGTTATCTCCAAATCCGGCACCACGACCGAACCGGCACTTGCCTTCCGCATCTTCAAGAAGCTGCTTGAGGACAAGTACGGCAAGGCAGAGGCAAAGAAGCGCATCTACTGCACGACCGACAAGGCGCGCGGTACCTTGAAAAATCTTGCAGATGCCGAAGGCTATGAGACCTTCGTCATTCCGGATGATGTCGGCGGACGCTTTTCCGTCCTGACCGCAGTCGGTCTGCTGCCGATCGCAGCTGCCGGATGCGATATTGACAAGCTCATGGCAGGCGCGGCAGCTGCACAGAAGGCATATACCGCACCGTTTGCAGAGAATGACTGCTACAAATACGCAGCAATCCGCAATATCTTCTACCGCAAGGGCAAGGCTGTGGAAATGGTCGTCAGCTATGATCCGTCCATGGCAATGATGAACGAGTGGTACAAGCAGCTCTACGGCGAGTCCGAGGGCAAGGATAACAAGGGTCTGTTCCCGTCCTCCGCGATCTTCTCGACCGATCTGCACTCTATGGGTCAGTACATTCAGGACGGCGCAAGACTGCTGTTTGAGACCGTTGTCGATATCAAAAAGCCGAAGCAGGATCTCTTCCTTGAGCCGGATGCAGAAAATGCTGACGGACTCAACTTCCTGACCGGCCAGAATATGAGCATCGTCAACCGCCGCGCACTCGAGGGCACGATCCTCGCACATTCCGAGGGCGGCGTCCCGAATATCGTGCTCGAGCTCGACGATACCGCTGAGGAATCGCTCGGCTGGCTCATTTACTTCTTTGAAAAGGCATGTGCAGTTTCCGGCTATATGCTCGGCGTCAACCCGTTCAATCAGCCCGGCGTCGAAAGCTACAAGAAGAACATGTTTGCGCTGCTCGGCAAGC
>CAMHUJ010000031.1 GCA_946188175.1 uncultured Ruminococcus sp. | reverse complement strand
GAGGATGCGAATGCAGCACCCTCCAAAGCGGATGCATGGAAGGAAAAGGCTTCCGGTCTGGCAGGCAAGCTGAAGGAGAAAGCCGGTCAGATCTCCGGCGATATCAAAAAATCCGGCGAGGCGAAGAAACAGGCCAGAGCAGAGGCAAATAAGCGCACATTCGAGGAGGAGCTTGCCGATCTTGCAGAGGAGGAAAAGCAGTTCGACGAATGGGGCAGAAGAATCAAAAAGAAGCACAGACGCAGACGCAAAAAGAGCCGCAAGCTCTCCTGCACACTCGTCCTGCTGACGCTGATTCTTGCATCGTCCTCGGTGCTCGCTGCCGGAATCCTCGCTGTTGCGAAGGAAATGTACGGCATCGACAAGGATATTGCCGAGCGTATTGTCAATATTCCCGAAGGCTCCTCCACATTCGATATCGCTACGCAGCTTCAGGATGCGCATATCATCACGCTGCCGCAGGTATTCCGTCTGGTCTCCCGTATGAACGGCAAGGACGGCAGCTATATCGCGGGCGAGCATGTTCTCACCGCATCCATGTCCTATGAAACGATGATCGAGGAGCTCTGTACAAACCACGCAGATGAGCGTGAAACGCAGCGCATCGTCATCCGTGAAGGTACGACGCTCGTCCGTGCCGCAGAGATTCTTCAGGAGAACCAGATCTGCAACGCCGAGGACTTCCTGTTCTACTTCAACAGCGGCGGCTACGGCTTCAAATTCGAGAAGTATCTGCCGGAAAAGAACGGTCAGAAATGGCAGCAGCGTGAGGGCTACTGCTTCCCGGATACCTACGAATTCTATGTCAATGAGAAGCCGAATGTTGTTGCGCAGAAGATCTACGCAAACTTCGATTCCAAGATGACCGACGGCTACTACCAGAAAATGGAAGAATTCAACATGACCCTCGATCAGGTCATCACGCTGGCTTCCATGGTGCAGGCGGAAGGCAGAACTGCCGAATATATGCGGCATATCTCCGCCGTCTTCCACAACCGTCTGAATTCTCCGGCGGTCTTCCCGAAGCTCGAATCCGACCCGACCAGAAAATATGCAGACCTCATCGCGGAAAATCTCCCGATCAAGGACGATATCATGACCACCGCATACAACACCTATAAGGGAACCGGTCTGCCGCCCGGCGCGATCAATAACCCCGGAAAGGTCGCAATCGAAGCAGTGCTCTATCCGCTTTCGCCCTGCAACGATTACTTCTTCAACTCCAATATTGATACCGGCGAGACCTTCTTCGCCGAGACCTATGACCAGCATCTTGCAAATCTGGCAACGGTTGATGCACAGTATGCAGCAGCAAAGGCAGCGGCAAATGGCGAAGGCTAAGCCGGAGCTGCTCGCCCCTGCCGGTGATGCCGAATGCTTTGCAGCCGCATTGCAGTTCGGCGCAGATGCCGTGTATGTCGGTGCGAAGGAATACGGCATGCGTGCCGCAGCGAAAAATTTTGATTTTGATGCATTGCAGAAAGCCGTGCAGACGGCACATGCGCAGGGCGTCCGCGTCTACCTGACGGCGAATGTCCTGCCGCGCAATGCGGAAATGGACGCATTTCCTGAATTTATCAAACATATCGAGGCGTGCGGCATTGACGCGGTCATTGCCGCCGATCTCGGTGTCATCACACAGATCCGCGCCCTTGCGCCGAAGCTGACTGTTCACGCTTCCACGCAAACGGGCGTGGTCAATTATCAGACGGCAAACGCACTCTATGCCCTCGGCGTGAAGCGTGTGGTGCTCGCAAGAGAACTCTCGATTGCAGAAATCGCGGAGCTGCGTGCAAAAACACCTTCCGATCTCGAAATCGAGGTCTTTGTGCACGGCGCGATGTGCATGAGCATTTCGGGGCGCTGCCTGCTCTCGGAATACTTAACCGGCAGAGACGCAAACCGCGGTGCATGTGCACAGTCCTGCCGCTGGAAATACGCGCTCATGGAGGAAAAGCGTCCGGGGCAGTATTTCCCTGTGGATGAGGATTCCGACGGCAGCTATATCCTCAATGCAAAGGACCTCTGTCTACTGCCCTATCTGACCGAGCTTGCGGAGGCAGGCGTCGATTCGGTCAAGATCGAGGGCAGAGCGAAGGCTGCCTATTACGTCGCGGGCGTGACGAATGCCTACCGCATGGCGCTCGACTGTCTCTTTGCTGCGCCGCCGCGCCCCGTACCGGAATGGGTCATGCAGGAGCTGAACAATGTCAGCCACCGTCCCTATACGGTCGGGTTTGCATTCGGGCAGCGCAAGGACCTCATCTGGCAGGAGGAGAACGGCTATATCCGCAATTATGAAGTCGTCGGCATTGTGCAGAAGCAGGAAAACGGCAGGCTCTATGTCAGTCAGCGCAACCGCTTCTTCGCAGGCGATACCGTTGAGATTCTCATGCCGCAGACCGTTCCGCCCGTGCTGACCGTCACCGATCTGCAAAACGGCGAAGGCGAACCGATCGAAGCGGCAAATCATGCTGTCATGGACTGCTCGTTCCGCTGCGATTTTGATGTGCCGCAGGGCGCATTTGTGCGGAAGAAAGTCATGGAATAACGAAAATGTTTGAGAAAAAGAACAAGGTCTGCACCTGCAAAGCGGAATATCTGCATCCATTGATTTAACCGTCTTTTTTTACAATATGGGATTCCAAAGGGACAAGTCCCTTTGGTCAGGCTGGGGCAGAATGCCCATTCAAAATCCGCCGGAGGCACATCTGATATGAACCTCTTTGATCAAATTGAACCGCTGCTGCTCAAGGTACAGAAGCCTGCGCGATACATCGGCGGCGAGCCCGGCAGCATCATGAAAGACAAAGCCGATATCAGGGCGCGGTTTGCATTCTGCTTCCCCGACCGCTACGACGTCGGCATGAGCCACCTCGGCATGAAGGTGCTGTATTCCTGCATCAACAAGCGTCCGGAATACTGGTGCGAGCGCGTCTTTGCGCCCGACACCGACTTTGAGGCGCTCATGCGGGAGCATCATCTGCCGCTCTATGCGCTGGAAAGTCTGGAGCCGGTCAGGGACTTCGATTTCATCGGCTTCACACTGCAATATGAGCTCTGCTATACGAACATCCTCAATATGCTCGATCTGGCAGGCGTACCGATCTATCAGCGCGACCGCGGCGAAGCGATTGCACCGATTGTCTGTGCGGGCGGCTCCTGCGCATGCAATCCGGAGCCGATTGCCGATTTCTGCGATATGTTCTTCCTCGGAGAGGGCGAGGAGCTCGATCTCGAGGTCATGGACCTTTATGTCAAAATGCGTGATGCAGGCGCAACGCGCTCCGAATTTCTGAAAGCCGCATCGCAGATTCAGGGCGTCTATGTCCCGTCGCTCTACGATGTCACATACAACGAGGACGGCACCGTCAACGCCGTTACCCCGAAGGACGGCGCACCTGCAACCGTCAGAAAACGCATCATCGAGAATTTCGATGCATGTCCCTCGCCGGAGGAATTTGTCGTGCCGTTCTCCGAGATCGTCCACGACCGTGCCGTTACAGAGGTTCTGCGCGGATGTCTGCGCGGATGCCGCTTCTGTCAGGCGGGCTTCCTCTACCGCCCGTTCCGCGAGAAAACGCCGGAGACAATCTGCGAGCAATCGCGCAAGCTCATCAACAATACAGGCTATGAGGAGCTGTCGCTCTGCTCGCTTTCCACATCCGATCATTCCCGCATCGAGGAGATGATGGACGGGCTGCTGACCTTCACCGAAAACGAACACATCAATCTGAGTCTCCCGTCGCTGCGTGTCGATAATTTCAGCACGGGACTCATGAACCGCCTGCGCAGAGTCCGCAGCAGCGGTCTGACCTTCGCGCCCGAAGCCGGTACGCAGCGCATGCGCGACGTCATCAATAAAAACGTCAGCGAGGAAGAGCTGATGCGCACCTGCAAGATCGCCTTCGATGCCGGCCAGACCTCGGTCAAGTTCTATTTCATGATGGGTCTGCCGACGGAAACCGACGACGATATCCGCGGCATCATTGAGCTGGCACAGCGCGTCGTCGATATGTTCTATGAGGGCGAACGCCGTCCGAAGGGCAAGCCGGTGCAGATTTCCTGCTCGATTGCAACCTTTGTCCCGAAGCCCTTTACGCCGTTTGAATTTCATCCGCAGGATACGCGCGAAATGATCGCACATAAGCAGAAGGTGCTCGAGGAAGCCCTCGCCGGTCACAAGCGAATCCGCGCAAGTACGCACTTTCCCGAGACAAGTATCCTCGAGGCGGTACTCGCAAAGGGCGACCGCCGTCTCTGCGATGTGATCTACGGCGCATGGAAGCGCGGCTGCATTTTCGACGCATGGTCGGAGCATTTCCGCTATGATCTCTGGCTTGAGGCATTTGCCGAAGCCGGACTGAATGTCGAATTCTACGCGAACCGTCCGCGCCCCTATGATGAGGTATTCCCGTGGGATCATCTCGATTATTACGTAGACAAGGCATTTCTCATCCGTGAGAATGAAAAGGCAAAGCAGGCGAAATCGACCAAACACTGCCGCCTGAGCTGCGCCGGATGCGGCGTCACGAAGGTGACGGGGCACCCCTGCTTTGATTATCACCAGAACAGCAAAGCCTGAATGACAGCATAAAGGAGACCGCAGCGCTATGAATACGATGATTCTTTTGCTGATCTGCGGCGGCGTCGTTTCCGCCTCAATCGGCACGGTACTGGCAGTTTTCACGCATCCGCAGGCAAAAAAGCATAATTCGCCGCTGCTCCCGATGAAATCACAACCGCAGCGATTCCGGATCGTCGTCCGCATCATTGACAAGCGCTTTGTTACCGTCCAAACGCCGAACAACCGCCTCGCGCCCTACAGCAGAAGCGCCGCACAGGATAACATCTACTTCATGACCTTTGAGGCGGAGGACGGTACGCAAACCGAAATGGAGATTCCGGAGGCGATCTTCTGCGGCTGCCTTGCCGGTTTTGTCGGCACACTGACCTATGAGGTCACTGAATCGGGGCAGCGCTTCATCGACTTTGACCGTGACCGGAGATACCGCGTCAACGGTTTATAAACTGCATCCTGTCTGACATCTGAAGGAGGTACATCATCATGCACACAGGCGAAAACCCGTTTGAGAACGTCGTCCCGTTTCTGGTTTATCTGCCGCTCGGCGCGGTGCTGATCGCGCTGATCGTGTTTCTCGTGATCATGCTGCGGCGCACGGCGAAGGAGGCATCCGCCGAGACTGTCACCGGCAGCACGATTGAGGCAACCGTCTTCCAAAAGCGGACACGCAAAAAGCGCGACCCGAATACCCTGCCCTATGACAAGGAATATTCCTATGCACCGACCGCGTTTCACTATATCACGTTTGAGACGCGCGACTGTCAGCGCATTGAGCTTTCGGTAGATTCCGCGACCTTTCAGCGGCTTTCCGAGGGCGATACCGGCACGCTGACCTATCAGGGCTCCAAATATATCGACTTCATTCAGGAAAAATTCTGAATCGGAAAGGAGCGTCCGGCATGATTCCGGTCAGAGCAACATTTGAAAAGCGCCGCCGCGCAAAATACATCTCGCATCTCGACCTGATGCGGTGTATGCAGCGTGCATTCCGGCGTGCGGGTGTGCCGATCTGGTTCACCGAGGGCTTCAATCCCCATGCATATCTGATGTTTCCGCTGGCGCTCTCGCTCGGCTATGAAAGCGGCTGCGAATGCATGGATTTCCGCATCGACGGCGATATGTCCATGCAGGAGGCAATGGAACGGCTGAACCGTGTCCTGCCGCCCGATTTGCAGATCAAGGCGGTCGCGGAACCGGTCCGCAAACATACGGACATTGCCTTTGCGGATTACGCAATCGCGCTGGACTGCGCCGATGCAAGCGTTTCCGCAGAATCGCTCCGCAATGCATGGGATGCATTTATTGTGCAGCCCGAAATTCTCGTCGAAAAGAAAACAAAGCGCGGCACCGCCGAGATCGACGTCAAGGCGCAGTCGCAGATTCTCGATACACAAACAACCGGAAACGGACTTCTGCTCAAGCTGCGGACACCGGCAGGCACCTCGGTCAATGTCAATCCGGGGCTGCTGATCGACGCATTTCTTGCGTGGCTGCCGGAGCATATGCCTGATGTACGCACCGGCATGATGCACGCGGAGCGGCTTGCAATCCTCTGTGAAGACGGAACGGATTTTGCATAATATGAAAAATAAAAAGAAAAAAGATGATACCGACGGCATCGTTTATGAGCTGTGCTTCTGCCTGTTCGGCACCGCGCTGATCCATGTGCTGCTCGCAGGTGTATCGCGTATACACGGCGCCCCGACCTATGTCGGAAGAGAAGGACTGCTCGCCGTCCGGCAGACGATTCTGCTGTTTCTGCTCAGCCGCATCTGTATCATGTTTGCGCCGCTGCTCTGTCTGCTGATCAGCGGCTTTGTCGTACATCTTTTCCGGCACAAAAAGCTGCGCCCTTCCCGAAAGCGGCTGCTGACAGGGCTTGTCCTCTGCCTGCCGATGTGCCTGTTCGCCGCATCACACCGCAACGGATTTGAGGTGCAGTGCGGGCAGAACGGCTGCCGCGGCTTCCGGTCGATGCAGCTGCTGCATCTGCTTTCCGATGTGCAGAAGGATCTGCATGAAGCCGAAGCACCCAATGTACTGACAGTCAGCGCGGAACGCAAATACCGCTATGAGCAGTACCGGCGCAGCAGCAGGGGCCATGCGAACCGGATCAAACTCACGAAATACAGAGAGGATTATCTGCAATTTTCCGGCGGTGCAGACTGCACGGCACAGATCACACACGCAGATTATCAGCGTGCCGCGGGTATCTGCACCTTTGCAGAACATCAGATCGCGCTGTATCCGCATTCGGGATTCATTCAGTCCTTTGACGGCGGTGCACTGCCCGAGCTGCATGACTGTGAAACCCTGTTTACACTGACCTATTCATATGAAGACAACATGCTGCGGCGCACTGTGCATCCGCGCGAAATGCAGATGCGCAGCCTGACGCTCGTCGAGGAGCGCTGCGGGGAGATCGTCTGTCAGATCGCTGCCGAAAAAACAACGGAGCAGTGGATGGATGCCGGTCTCAATACCCGCGTCTGGCTCGAGATGCTCTATGAGGGACAGACCGTCCGCGTCAGCAACATACTGGAATTCTAGGAGCCTTGCATCATCATGAAGCATCGTGATAAGACAAAAGAAACCGCGCTTTCTGCGGCTGACTGGATTGAAATTCTGCTCTTGGCGGCAGGCTGGGTCGGACTCGATCTGTTTATTCAGCATCGGCTGCGGAACATCCTGCCGGCTGCCTTTTCCGGTCCGGAAGGGCTGCGGCAGGTGCGGCATTATCTGATTATGTGGCTTGTGACGCGGTATCTGCGGATTCTGCTGCCGGGTCTGCTGTTTCTGCTGACCGGCTCGATCCGCCGCATCTGCTGCAAAAAGAAGGCAAAGCCCTCTGCCCTGCGGCTGATCGCGGCAGGCATTCTGATAATCTCCTGCGCACTTGCCTCTTTACAGCAAAGAAATCATTTCGATCTGCAATGCAAACAGAACGGCTACCGCGGCACGGTCGGAATACGGGCTGCGGCACTGATTTCCGATCTCACAAAGGATATGCATGTCGCTGCGATCACGCCGGTGATGCATCCGGTCAGAACGGTCGTGCAGGATTTCTCCTACCGGACATACGGGCGCAGAAGCAACCAGCGGAAAACCGTACACATCTCCGAATATGCGCTCTGCGATACCGATACCGGCGCAGTCATCGCGCAGATTTCACAGGCGGAATATGACCGTATACGGGAGGGAAATCCGGATTTCTTTCAGCGGAGGATTGCCGTCTATCCGCACAGCGGTCTCATTGCCGCAGCAGACGGCACGGACGGAACCGCTGCGCTCGAAAGCTGCGAAACCATGTTCACGCTCTCCTATGACGCCGAAACCCAGACGCTCCTGCGGACGGATGTGCCCGATTGGGAGAAGCTGCCCAATCTGACCATGGTCATAATGCGGGACGGACAAATCGCGTATGAAATTGACGCGCTGCACAGTTCGGATTACGGCTTGTATCACCCCGATGCCGGACTCTCGATCTATCTGCAAGCCCGTATCAACGGCAAAATCTACCGTGTCAGCAATGAACTCACATTCTGACCGCATCAAATCAAAAGGAGCAATCCCCCATGAACAAACCCTATGCAGGACTCGCCCTGCTGACCGATCTCGACGGCACACTGCTCATGCCCGATAAAACCGTATCCGCAGAGGATGCCGCCGCGATTGCCGATTTCCGTGAAAAAGGCGGCAGCTTCTCGCTCGCAACCGGCAGAGGCTTGCAGGCAACGCGGGAATTTCTCACGCTGCTGAAACCCGATTTCGCCTCTGTGATGTATAACGGCGCACTGCTCTGGGATGCAGCCGCAGACAAGCCCCTCGATCACGGCACAGCATATCTGCCGAAGGGCATCCGTGCACTGCTGGAGGAGCTCGCGGACGCATTTCCGCATGTCGGCGCAGAGGTGCTCAACGCATCCGGCGTCTATGTCTTTCAGGACGGCGAATATGAACGGCAGCATCTCGAGATCACGCATATTCCGTTCGTGATGAAAACGCTCGGTGAGGTTGATCCGGAGCAGTGCTTCAAGGCGCTCTTTGCCGGTGCACCGGAGGAAATCTCCGAAATGCTCGAATATGTGAAGCAGGAACGGTTCGCCGCCGTCAACTTCACGCGCTCGCACCGCTGGTTCCTCGAAATGCTGCCCCATAACACGAACAAGGGCACGGCGCTGCAAAAGATTCGTCCCTCGCTGCCTGCCGGTACGGTCATCGGCGCGACAGGCGATTTCGACAATGATATCGCCATGCTGCTTGCTGCCGACCGCTGCGGCTGTCCGGCGGATTCGCAGCCTGCGGTCATTGAGGCGGTACGCAGCCGCGGCGGATTTGTCTCTGAGAAAACCTGCGCAAACGGGTTCTTTGCGGATTGGATCAACTGGGTTACTGCATCGCTGTAATACAGCAAACCCGCAGCTCACGCAAAGCCGCGGGTTTGTTTTACAATTTCAAAATCACTTGTTCAGCGCTTTCTGCAAGCTCGTCTTCATATCCGGAAACCGGTATCGGTATCCCGATTGTGTATGTGCAGCTACAGTAAATAGCATCCCCGACACGGCCGTAATATGAATGCTGATCTGTTATGACCGCATTCTCCGGTATTGTGTTGTTTTGCTCTTGATCCAGATACATTTGAAACTGCTGTTCAAAAGCGGATACAATTTCACTTGCGGATATTGTTTCAAAATTGATATCACAGTATAATACTTCAATCGTCCGGATTGTTCCGTCGGCTTGTAAACTGACATATGCCAGATCAGAAAAACCGTCTGCGAACTGATGCTTCATATATAACTCACACGGATAAAAAACGGAGCCGCGCTGTTCACAGATCACAGATTCTTCGGAATCTTCAAAATCAGCATAGGAATCCACACAGCATTGAATGACCTTATGCGCAGTCTCATTGTATGTTTCTTTTGACAGCTTTTCAGCCGCATCACCGCGGTCACTATGGCTCAGATATTTCCGCAGCCGCCCCTGATCGTCAACCGCGATGACCGCTCCGGCAGAATTGGTGTACTGATTCCATGCGTAGTATGGCTTTTCGCCTTGATAGAACAGATTATCTGAGCTGCTGAACTCCTGCATAAACTTTTCAGATGACAAGGAGAACTGATCTGTGTCGATTCCGAAAGCTGAAAGATCCGGTAATGTCGCATTCTGCACCGCATCTATTTCTGCCGCATGATCCTTTTGTTCATTGGTACTGTTTGCAAGACCGCAGCCGG
>CAMHUJ010000030.1 GCA_946188175.1 uncultured Ruminococcus sp. | reverse complement strand
GCACCGAGCGCACTTTTGCAGGCTGGAACATCGCAGTCTGCCTGCTGATGCTGTTCGGCATTGCAGCCGGTATGCTGCTCTTTGAGCGCCCGACCGTTTCTATGGAGGAAAACCGTACCCTCGCCAAAATGCCGGAGTTTTCCGTCGAGAATTATCTCAGCGGCAAATATACCGGCGGCGTCGCGGAATATTATAATGATACTGTCCCGTTCCGCTCGACCTTCAAGGGTCTGATTCAGAATTTCCGCAAGACCTTCGGTCTGAGCGGCAGCGCCGTGATCGTCGGCAATGTGCCTGCAAAGCAGCAGGAGCCTTCCGAAACCAAGCCCGCCGAGACCACGATTCCGGCGGTAACAAGCGAGACGCATCACACAGAAGCAACCCTGACAACCGTCTCCGAAACGACAGCAGCAGAGCCGGAGGATACACCGGAGAATGATGCACCGGAGCGCGAGGGCGAACTCAGCAACAACATCCTGATCGTCGATAACCGCGGCATTATGCTGTTCGGCGGCTGGGAGACCATGGGCGAGAACTATGCAAACGTCCTCAACCGCTATCAGGAGCAGCTCCCCGATGTCAATATGTACTCCATGGTCGTTCCGACGGTCTGCTCCTACTACACGCCGGAGGGCTGCCGGAGGAATTTCAGCATCTGATTACGAGCGAAAAGGCGAACATCGACTATATCAATTCCTGCCTGAACGGCGTCCACCCCGTCGATGCATACGGCGCACTGGAACGCCATAAGGACGAGCCGATCTTCATGCGCACCGATCACCACTGGTCGTCGCTCGGCGCATTCTATGCCGCTGAGGAATTCTCCGCGACGGCACGCGTCCCGTTCGTCCCGCTTGACGACTACGAGCGGCATTCCAAGGATGGTTATGTCGGCACGCTCTACGGCTACTCGAACAACATCATCCTCAAGGAGAATCCCGAGGAATTCTTCTGGTTTGTCCCGAAGGCAAATTACACGACAACCTATTATAACCGCAGCTTCGGCTCACCCTATGAAGGCAGCCTGTTCATGGATATCGAGAACACGGCGCCGGTCAGCTGGTATATGACCTATATGTCCGGCGACGATCACATCGTCAAGGTTGACACCGAGATGCCGAACGGCAGACGCCTCTGCATCATCAAGGACAGCTACGGCAATGCGCTGATCCCGTTCCTGACCTCGTCCTTCGAGACGATTTATGTTGTGGATATGCGGTATTTCAACCTCAACGCAATCAGCTTCATGCGCGAGCAGGGCATCACCGATGTGCTGTTTGCGATGAACAGCTTTAGTGCAAACGGTCCGAATACCGATGCCATGGAGACAATCCGCGTCCAGTAACCGTTTATCAGCCGCAGCGCGGCATAAATAGAAAGGAGCAAATAAAAATGACAAAGACAGAAGCAATGGAGGCACTGACCCCGATTTTCCGCGAGGTATTCGATGATGACAGCATCGAGCTGAGCGATGAGCTGACCGCAGCCGATGTGGACGGCTGGGACAGCGTCGAGCATTTCAACCTGATCTCCGAGATCGAGAGCAGATTCGGTATGCGCTTCAAGATGAAGGAGGTCTCCGGCATGAAGAATGTCGGCGAGCTCGCTGAAATCGTCGCGGAGCGCGGTACGCTCTGAGATTGATGCAATCATAGAATCAAGCCGCTCAATCCAAGCTGAAAAGCTGAATTAAGCGGCTTTTTTCTGTTCAGATAATATTCAGTCCGCGCGTATACGCAGACGGGGCATATCCCGTTTCGCCGTGCAGATACGCAAGCAGAATCTCCCGCACCCGCGCCGCCGGTTCATCCGTCACCGAAAGCAGCGCATATGCCGCGCCGCCAAGCATCCGCGGTCTGTCCGCAAGCCAGACAGGCACCGCATTGAACAGCTCCGCATAATCCGGCTTCTCCAGCAGACGCGTACAATCCGTATAAACTGCCGCGCCCTTGCGGTCTGTCAGCAGATGCTTACATTTCGCGCAGCCGACCTGCGCCTGCACCGGACAGTTCCGCGTCAGCATCAGCGGCAGCCTGCCGTATGCATAAATCCCGAGCGGCAGTATTTGCGCGAGCATCCGCGGCGCTTCCGGCGAACAGAGCGCATCCGTAAGCCCGTATCTGCGCCATTCCGCGGCGGCAAAGCTGTTTGTCACATGCAGACCGAGCGTGCCGTGCAGCGCATATCCGAGCGCTTTGCCCGTTTCAATATCCGCGGCATTCTGACAGGCAAGCTGCGTGAATCCCGCTTCCCGCGCAGATCGCAGCAGGGCGATTTCTTTCTGCGCATCGACCAGAAAACGCGGCGGTACGATCATACATCGTTCGACCGGCACAGGCTGCTCCCCCGCCGTATACGCAGGAACCAGATGCAGCGGCAGCAGAAGTGCATCCAGCTCATCTGCCAGATCACCGATCTCATTGAGCTGTTCGAGCCGCCGGATTTGCAGGCGGAAGCGCGGCTTTTCCGGCTTCGGCGCAGGACATTCCGGCAGTACGGGGCATGCTCCGAGCCGGTGTACAGGCGTATTGCGGAGGATGCGCGCCGCATCCATTTCCGCAGCCGCCTGACGCCGCATCGCATTCAGCGCCGATGCAGGCAGCATCACGTTTTCATCGAGATCGGCATTCACCGCACCGGCAGTATAGACCGTATCACCGAGCTTTTCAAACTGCTTTTGCAGCTGCGGCAGATCGGTCGGACGGGAAACCGCCTGCTGCGGCGCCTCCCCTGTCACGGTCACGCTGCTGATGCCGTCAGAGACAGTCAGTGCAGCAGGCTGTCCCGTATGCAGTACATAATGCGCATTGAGCACAGCGCACTTTCGCGGCTTCTGATACCGCTCACGCAGTCCGCGCAGAACATCCTGTGCCGCCGTGACATCCTCCTTGCGGCGCGTGCCGAACATATCGCGCCGGATGCCGGTATAATAGCCGTCGGTAAAGCCGCTGCGCGAAAAGACCGCCTGCAATTCATGCAGATCATAGGGCTCATTTTGCAACGCTGCGCGGCATGCCGTCACCGCTGCCGCAACATATTCCGGACGCTTCATACGCCCCTCGATCTTCAGAGACCGCACGCCCATACCGGTCAGCTCCGGCAGATGCTGCACGAGAGACATATCCTTCAGCGAGAGCGCACATGCCGATTTCTGCGATGCATCCGCCGTAAACGGCAGACGGCAGGGCTGTGCACAGCAGCCGCGGTTCGCGCTTCTTCCGCCCATTGCCGCCGACATCCAGCACTGACCGGATACCGACATGCAGTGTGCGCCGTGGACAAATACTTCGATTTCCATACCGATGCGCTTTGCCTCGGCACAGATTTCCGCGATCTGCTGTTTTGAGAGCTCGCGTGCCAGTACAACACGGCAAAAGCCTGCCTGCTTTGCAAAACGCACGCCGGCAGGCGAATGAATTGTCAGTTGTGTGGATGCATGCAGCCGCAGTGTCGGCAGACGCTTTGCGATATACGCAGCCGTACCGAGATCCTGCACGATGCAGCCGTCGGCACCGGCTTCCGCCAGCGTTTCCAGCAGGCTGTCAAGCGCCGGAAATTCCGCGTCAAACAGCAGCGTATTGATCGCCAGATACAGCTTTGCGCCGTAGAGATGACACTGCGCAGCGGCTTCGGAAAGTCCTGCACGGTCAAAATTTTCGGCATTTGCACGCGCCGAAAACTGCCGTGCACCGACATACACCGCATCTGCGCCGCAGCGGAGCGCCGCCGTCAGCGATTCCATACTTCCGGCAGGCGCAAGCAGCTCAGGGCTGTGGCTCATTGCTCCGCAGAGGTGAAGGTCAGCTGCGTTTCACCGTTTTCCTCCGCAGCAGACTGCTCTGCCTGCGCGTCAGCTTCCGGCTGCTCCGTCTTTTCAGCAAATGCGTGCTTTTTCTTGCCGCGAATCTGCTCATCGCTGATGCTGTCCTTCAGGGATTTCAGCTTATTGAGATTCTCGAGCTGCTCGATCTTTGCCTTGAGCACGTCGATCTCCCGGAGTGCGGCATCGCGCTCGAGACGCGCCTTGCCCGCTTCATCGACATACTCCTTGACCTGCGAGCGGATGACCTCGACGCTGTTATTTGCCTTGGTCAGTTCGTCCATCGTCGAGAGCGCGACCATCATGACTGCGGAATGCGCGGAAACGCGCGGGTTTTCCTCCGTAATATCCGAGATGCGCTTCTCCAGATTCTTTGCAAGCTGATAGACATAGCTCGGTGCATCCTCCGTTTGCAGCACGTATTCTCTGCCGCACAGTACAACCTTAACACGATTGATCATAATGTTCTTCCTTTCTTTTTATTACTGATCCAGATAGCGCAGCAGCGCAACAACCTTGCCGAGCACCGCTGCATCCTTGACATAAATCGGTTCCATTGTGTCGTTCTCCGGCTGGAGCCTGTAACCGCCGTTTTCCTTATAGAAGCGCTTGACCGTCGCCTCGTCGCCGTTGACCAGTGCAACGACGATCTCACCGTTTTCCGCGGTATTGCACTGCTCGACGATCACGATATCCCCGTCATATATGCCGACATTGATCATACTCTCGCCGCGCACGCGCAGTGCAAACAGCTCACCGGTATAATGCCGGTCCGGCACATAGCTGATGTGATCCTCGATATTTTCGACCGCCGTGATCGGTACGCCTGCCGTCACGGTTCCGACGAGCGGCACATTGCGCACGGTGCTGCCGTGCAGCCGGATCGCGCGGTTCTGATTGTCCATTTTGTCGAGCAGACCCTCCTCGACAAGCAGATTGATATAGCGGTGGACCGTCGAGGTCGAGCCGATATCCAGTGCGGCACAGATTTCACGCACCGTCGGCGCATAACCGTCGTCGATGCGGCTTCGGATATAGTTATAAATCGTTTTTGCCCTGTCATTCAGCATAACAATCTTCCCTTCTCCGGTTTATCAGTTTTCGGGACGGCTGCGGAGCGTATCGGCGATCTCCTTTGAGAGCTTGTTGACATCGCCGCAGCCCAGCGTGATAATCAGGTCGCCGGGCTGTGCGATCCGGCAGACTGCCTCACAGACCGCATCAAAGTTCTGATACTTCCGCGTATCATTTTCCGGTTCTGTCTCATCCTGCGGAAACCAGATGCAGTCCGGAATTTTCTCCGCCAGCATCCGCGTAAAGATTCCGCGCGTGTTGGTCTCTCTGCCGCCCATGATATCCGTCAGCGCAACAATATCCGCGATTTGCAGCGCATCGGCAAAATCATCGAGCAGGCGCTCCGTCCGCGAATAGGTGAAGGGCTGATGCACCGCAATCACGCGCTTGAAGGGCATCGCCTTTGCCGCCTTCAGCGTTGCGGCGATCTCTGCCGGATGATGCCCGTAATCATCGGCGACCGTGATGCCGCCGACCTTCGCGTGCACATCAAAGCGGCGCTTAGCACCGTGGAATTCCAGCAGACCCGCCTGACACTGTGCAAAATTCAGTCCGACGATTGTCGCGGATGCGATCGCTGCCAGTGCATTCAGGACATTGTGCAGCCCCGGGACAAGCAGTGTCGCCGTGCCGAGGCATTCGCTGCCGTGCCAGACCGTGAAGGTCGTGGTCTGATCATCGGTATGCGTAATATCCGCGGCGCGCCACTCGCATTCTGCGCCGGTGCCGAAACGGATCATCGTCTTGCCCGTCACAGCTGCCATTGCATCGCAGCTGTTTTTGTCATCACCGTTATAGAGCACATATTTGCTCGATTTCTGCGCAAACTTTGTAAAGGACGCTTTCAGATTGTCGAGCGTATGGAAATATTCCATATGATCCTCGTCGATATTCAGAATCACCGCAACATCGGGCGAAAGATGCAGGAAGGTATCCACGTATTCACATGCCTCACAGACGAAAACATCGCTGCTTCCCGCTCTGCCGCTGCCGCCGATTGCAGGCAGCTTGCCGCCGATCACCGCGGAAAGATCAATGCCGGCGGTGAAGAGAATCTGCGCAAGCATCGAGGAGGTCGTGGTCTTGCCGTGCGTTCCGGCAATGCAGACCGCTTCGGAATACCACTCCGAGACAATTCCCAGCAGCTCGCTGCGCTCCAGCATCGCAACGCCGGAGGCTTCCGCCGCCGCACGTTCGGGATTGGTCTTTGCGATTGCCGCGGAATATACAACCAGATCGGCGCCCTCAATATTCTCCGCGCGCTGACCGAGCTGTACCGGGATTCCCATAGCCCGGACTGCTGCAAGCGTATCCGTCTCGTTGTTGTCCGAGCCGGTCAGATATATCCCTTTTGCATGCAGCACCTGCGCAAGCGGATACATTCCGCTGCCGCCGATGCCGATCATGTGGACATGCTGCTTGCCTTCTAAAATGGAACTCATAAATGAACACGATCCTCTCTGATTCTTCTTGATCCGGTCTGCGCAGACGGTTTATTCTGTATATTATACGCCGTATGCATTAAAGCAGTCACCGGATATACAATTATTTTTTTGTGCTGTCAGCTGCACAAATTGCAGATTGACATAAAATATTCACACAATCAACACATTTTCATGCTATGATATATGCAAAGCGGTATTTTTCGGGGCGCGCAAGCTCCTGCGTCTCCGGCGATCTACCGGTTATCAGACACACTGCAATATCACTTCAACGGAAGGAATGAACATTACCATGGAAATCACCGATCTGAAAATTCGCAAAATGATGACAGAGGGAAGACTGCGCGCAATCGTCTCCATTACGCTTGACCAGATGCTCGCAGTTCACGACATTAAGGTTGTGCAGGGCGAAAGCCGTCTCTTCGTCGCAATGCCGAGCCGTAAGGATGAGGGCGGCATCTTCCGCGATATCGTCCACCCGATCTCCGCACAGGCAAGAGAGTATCTGGAGAACCAGATTCTCAACGCCTATCAGGAGCAGCTCGCACTGATGCAGGCGGAAGCTGAAATGGCAGAGGCAGAGGAGCCTGCCGCTGACATTGCTGTTACGGGATCCGATGCAGAGCCCGCAATCGAATTCTGATCCAAAGGCATTAGGCTTTTCCGGACTGTCCGGCGTGTCAACCGCGCCGGACAGTCTTTTTTTGCCTCAGTGATTCTGTTCGTTTTGCAGCAGGAATGCCGTCTTGAGCAGAGCGATCTGCGTCTTGGCATCCTTGATGCGGTCGGCCATGACCATTTGCACGGCTTCTGCAAGCGGCAGCCGCACGACGTCCAGAAATTCATCCTCATCGAGCGACTGTGCATGGGTCTCGGTGATCTGCCGCGCAAGATACATATAAATGACTTCCTCGTCATAGGCGGGCGTCGGGAAAAGCGAGCCGAGCGGTTCGAGCTTCTCCGCCTCGCCGCCGACCTCCTCCTTCAGCTCACGCACGGCGCATTGCAGCGGCGCCTCGCCGGATTCGAGCTTTCCGGCAGGGAGCTCCAGCGTCTCCGCATGATGCGGATAGCGGAACTGCCGCACCATAAGCACGCAGCCGTCCGCCGTCAGCGGCACCACGCATGCGCCGCCCGGATGATGCACAACCTCGCGGAGTGCCTCTGTGCCGTTTTCCAGCAGGACGGTATCTCTGGTGATATCCAGAATCCTGCCGTGATAGATTTCCTCAGAACGGAGCCGCTCCTCTTTCAGATGCGGCGCCGGCTGGATTTCATTCGCCATTGTCATAGTACGCATCGTCCTCCTCTGCGCCGGAATCCGCAGGCTTTGCTGCAAACGGATCCGGCTGCTCCGGCTCGGGATCGCGCACCTTCGCCGGATGTGCCGCTGCCTGCGGCTTTGCATGTGCCCGCACGCGCCGCGGCGACGGACGCTGCTTCCATGCGGCATGGTTCATGTAGCGCAGATGCTCCGTGAACGATTCCATGCCGTCATAATCATAATAGTGCTTCTGCTTCGGATATGCGGGAATCATGCCCTTATCCAGAATCGCCATGAGAATCAGATACAGCAGCAGACCTGCCGCACCGCAGCACATGACGATGATGCCGACGCGCAGACCGGGCGTCTCATAGCGGAAGGTGATCGTATTCTCACCTTCGCCGCAGCGCACCGCCATAAAGCCGACATCGACGCGCTCAACCGCTGCGTCCTGTCCGTTGACCTGTGCCGTCCAGCCCTTTTCATAGGGCACACTGAACAGCACCATTTCCGGCTTTTCCAGCGTAATCGTACCATCAAAGCCGTAGGAATCATACCGGAAGCTGTCGCAGGTATCCGCTGCGCGGCTTTGACAGTATGCGATAAATTCATCATCGGACATTGCATATTTATCCGAGCCGCTGACCGGCTCCAGCATGTCAGCATACGCATCCCGCTGCTCCGGACTCAGCACAACCGCCTTGAGCAGAATCTTCTGCTTTGCAAGATCGGTCATTTGGTCAAAGTCCTCGCGGTCGATATAGCTGTCATATGCAATACCCATAGGGATATATGCTTCATTTTCATAGATCCGGTATCCGGCTTCCTTTTTCAGGAACTTGAACATCGGCATATCCGCAATCTGATCATGCGGCTCGTCGGCATCATTGCCGCTGATATGCTCAACATAATACTTCACGCTGAACAGCTCGCGCAGCGGATAGAATTTTGTCTCCGCACGCGAGGCAACATCACGCTGCACGCCGACTGCATCATAAAACTCCATGAGTGAAGGCGGGACAATGCTGTGGAAGCAGCGCATATTGGAATAGCCCCAGAACATCGGATAATTGTCATGATCCTTTGAAATGTCAATGCGCGCAAACTGATTCTCCGGCATCTCCATGGAGATTTCATCCTTCACCTTGTAGGATGCTTTCAGATAGGAGAGCGGCTCCGCGCCGAGCCCGATGCCGAAATACAGCATGCTGCCGCCCGTGCAGAGGCAGGAGAATACCGTCGCCCAGACTGCCAGCCGGAACACCTTTCTGCTTCTGCCGCGCGAAACTGCAATCAGTACGACAAAATAGAGCATCAGCAGAGTCAGTGCAGCCGACACCCAGAAAAATGCCGGATACTGCGGAAAATCAAACCATTTGATCTTGTCATCCACCTTGCGCGGCAGCAGCGAGATCAGAACGAAGA
Organism: uncultured Ruminococcus sp.; assembly: GCA_946188175.1. Taxonomy (GTDB): domain Bacteria; phylum Bacillota; class Clostridia; order Oscillospirales; family Ruminococcaceae; genus Firm-04. Next base: position 902 of record CAMHUJ010000030.1, on the reverse strand, counting down.
TGACATTGACAACTGCGCAGGTGATGATGCCGCCCTTCCAGCGAATCTTCGGATTGTCGAGCGCATATGCCGTCATCATCGCCATAATCAGAACCGGCATATAGAACCAGCGCGCATAATAGGAGCTGTTGAAGGTATAGAACATCGAGTTCAGAATCGGGATCATCGCGCAGACCGTGCAGACGGCGATCAGCTTCGTCGCCCAGTGCTTCCGCTTCTGCGCCATGAACGAGATCACGCCCGCCATGGAGAACATCGGCAGATAGCCTGCGATCGACGACCATTTTCCGTAATCCGAACGGAACAGATTGGGTCTTGCCGGCACATCCGGAATCATGAAGAAGCTCTGGATGATGCGCGGGATACGGGTGCGGTCGGAATATGCGACCATATCCATGCCGAACATGTGCGTATGGACACGGTAGTTATCGAGGACGGCAAGCGACGCGGGCAGCAGCAGTACGCAGGCGATCATCGTACCGAAAACCGCTTCCAGCGCAATGCCGAAGAACTTGCGGACATTCGCATGGAAATCCCTGCTCGTGCAGCGGATGATGAAGTAGATCACCGTAAACACGACCTCGCAGGAGAAGAAATAGTAGTTGATCAGCCCGAGGAGTGCGACCGTCAGACCGAAAACGCCGCGGCGGTTCTCATTGACGCGCTGCTCCATTGCAAGCAGCAGCAGCGGAAAGAACGCGGTCACATCCTGAAAATGGTTGAAGAATACATTATACATCTGGAAGCCGGAGAATGCATAGAGCAGCGCACCGATCAGCGCGGCATTCCGGCTGCGGACAAACCGCCGGATATAGGCATATGCCGTCACCGCGGCAATCGCATGCTTGAGCGCCAGCAGATACGGGATCATGTACAGTGTCCACTCCTGCGGAAAGGGCAGT
>CAMHUJ010000029.1 GCA_946188175.1 uncultured Ruminococcus sp. | reverse complement strand
AGAGGAAAAAAGCTATCGAAGATTTGCAGAACACAATTCGTATTCTGAAATTCTATTCCAATAACGATTTTGCGTTCAAAGACGTTTATAACGAGGAACTTTTCTATCAAAACGGAAAAATCCTTGTTGAAATGATGCAGCTCTTTGAAAAGTATCGGATTGTCTATCCTTTCAAGCACCAATTCCTTGGAGACTTATTTGAGCAGCTTCTGAATAAGGGATTTAAGCAAAATGAAGGACAGTTCTTCACACCTATGCCGATTACCCGCTTTATCTGGGATAGTCTTCCCATTGACCGGATGGTAAAATCTGAGAGAGGAACCATATATCCCAAGGTAATCGATAAAGCAGTTACGGGATTGATACAAGGAATATCGCAAATAGGCGCTATTTCAGGGCTTTTTGCGAATGGCAGACCGATGAGGTCTTATTATTTTGCCCTGTCGCCAGTATGCTGAATACGGCTGGGTGCAAAATTTAACGAACCCAGTAGGGTCGTTAAATTTTATCTGGGGTCGTTAAAATGTAGAAAGCCGCCGAGTGGAATGTACCACTCAGCGGCTTTTTTCATACGCCCAGATGCTTCTCAAATACTGCCATGATTTCTTCGATGCGCTTATCGCCGATGCCCTTGATCTGCCGGAGGTCTTTCTCAACCTCTCGGAGGTCGATGGACTTGCCGTCATTCTCCAGCAATCCGTCAGCGTATCGCATCAGGAAAGCTTGGAGCTCATCACGGCTCATTTTCTTTATTGCCCGGTAGGTGTCCCGGTCGATAATCTTCTGTTCTGGCATTCAATCACTCCTGTTGATTAGATAATCTCAGTATATCGAAGTTGTAGGCTATGGATGGTTTATTGTGAGCTTAAGGTTGCAAACTCGGAATCAAATTCTTTCATGCGATTGTCTTGATTGAAGAAGTGGAGCCCCCAAATCTTATAATCATTATCATCAACAAAAACAGTCGCAGGCACTGCTTCTGTTTTCAATTGAAGCAGGAATTTTTCCTTCCATGCATCTTTTTCGAGAAGCTGTGTGCCTTTCGGTTCGATAAAGATTTGTAGTTGCTCAAAGCCATCTTTTTGTCTCTCTGGAGAAAAAGGACATAGTCTGGTTCAAATCGCTCGTCGTCTTCAAATGAATAGATATGGAATTCACGTTCGTTTGTCATGGGAATCGGCTGGCTCCTGCGGCTGATCGCCAAAACAAGGGATACAAAGCTCGTAAAGGAGTGAGAAAAATGAAGACCTGCAAACGTTTCTTTTATTGTTTCCTGTCATTCTGCATCGCACTGGCGAGCTTCTTTTTTCTCGGCGATCCGTTCCTGACGGTACATGCGGATAAAGCATCCGGCGTCTACACCTGCCTGCTCGATCCGAAAATGGACGGCTGGATCGGAATTACGCATGACCTGACAAATCTTGACAACAACGCAATCATCAGCGGAAATGAGCTTGCCCCTGCCGAGCTTACCTTCTACGGCAAAGGAAAATTCTTCTTTTCCCAGCCGCTTTCGCATCGGACAGGCAATGAGGTCGCGTTTCCCGAATTTACAATCAGCGGAAACTTCTACAATGCCGAGGGAAACCGCGCGTATGAAAATTCGCTGATGTACCGGTGCGGTATGATACCGCGCACGAGCTGAAAATCACAATCGGCGAACAGTCCGCTGTCATTGAAATCGGAATTGCCGCAGCGGACGGTTCCAGTGCGCAGACAGGCATAGATACGGTCACACCGGATCGGATTCCGATGCTGTTTCATGAAAACGGCAGATTCCTTGATGTAATATTTGTAAAGGAAGAAGCCGAAGCAACAACCGCGAAACCATAATGCCGGAAATCACAGAAATATCATCAAAAAACGCCGTCTGATTGCTCAGGCGGCGTTTTTTACCGGCGGCTTTTTCAGCGTTTCAGTTCTGCCGTAAAGACACCTTTTTTTGCACGGATGCGAAACCGGAGCTTGTGCAGCAGTGCAGCCTGCTGTACAAAATCGAACGCAGTTCCGACTGTATCCCCGCGCCGGAGCGCCTTGCGGAACAGTTTGATATTCAGTTCACCGGAATACGGATAGCTGATGCGCAGTATATTTTTCTCCGCTTCCACGGTGATCTGAATGTTGTCCGCAGCATGGGCTGTCGTATCCGCAGCGAGCTTTTCTGCAAGCAGCGTCAGCATCGCAGAATTGCCCGGAATTTCCATTGAACCGGATTCTGTCAGATGCAGTCCGCGCTGTGCGATTTCTTCTGCACTGTGCTGAAACGCCGTGTGCAGCAGCGCTGCAAGATCAACTGTATCCTGCATCTCCGGCGCAGCCCCGCTTTCCGGATGTGTCAGCCAAAGCATTCCCGCAAGCATCACATCCGTATGTGCGGCAGGTTCTCGGATACAGCCGTCAGAGCCGTCCGGATTCTCCGGCTCCGCTCCAAATGCATCTGCATCTTCGCAGCGCACAGCTTGCTTTGCCTGCATGTCATGTACCAGTGCATCCGCCAGTCTCCGGCGGGCGTTTTTTCTGTCATAGCGTCTGCTGCTGATCAGATATGCAAATGCGGACAGCAGCAGCGATGCCGCCAGAACCAGCACCAGCACGGGCAGCACGATCAGCGGCCAGAACTGCAATACTAAAAACTGATACTTCTTCACCGGATCAATATACTGAAAATGATACAGCTTCCATGTCTTTCCGCGGAATATGACATCGTTCACACCGGTTTCATATGTTTGATACGGCAAAGTCGTCCGGCTCATAAACGAGTTATAGAGCGTCTTCGGCAGATCGCGGAGCTCCCTGTTATGTTCCGCTTTGTATTTTTCAATCAGCTCCGCACGGGTCTCCACTCTCATTGTTTTCAGGAACTCTTTTGTGAGCTCCATTTCCTTTGCTTCATGCAGCTTTTCGGCATGATTTTCCTGCAAGGCTTTATAGCGCTGCGGCAGTTCTTCATTGATAAAGTCCAGCAGCGAATCCGCAGCTGTCGCCGCCGGAGAACCGATCACATTTACATATTTCAGATACGTTTTGTTTTCCTCGCTCTGCTGTTCCGCCGAATTCCGGCTGGAAGAAACGGTCAGCTCCTCTTTGCTTTCCGCAGTGCAGATTTTCGTCCAGCCTTCCGGCGGCAGGTCAGTCCACGGCGACAGGTCAATCCATTTTCCCGGTATTTTTTTGCCTTCACGCTGAAGATACCATTCATAGAACTCGAGGTTCCACGGGAACTGATACACTTCACCGGGCACAAACTGATCATCCTTGACATAAATACTGTAGACCAGAAGTGTCCCATATCCGCTCGGGTCTAAAGTCTGACCGAGCCGTTCAATAATCTTCCGGTCCGTCAGCTCGTAACGCTGTTTTTCCCCGTTTTGTACCACCTCCGCAAGGGCATAGGTTTCGTTTGTATAGTATTCGCCGGTCTCCGGCTGATAGAGCAGCCATGCGGAATCCCGATATGCGGAATCCCGCGAAAAAACGGCGAGCACTCTGGAAACAGGGCGATCCTTCTTGTCAGCAGCCCACAGCAAGTCTTCTATTTTTACACTTTCCCGAAATGAATTGCAGTACTCAAAATAATCTGCCGACGGCGGTTCCAGACAGGCCTTCCAGCTCTGATAGAAAACCAGCCAGCCGACCAGCGCACAGGCAATCAGCAGACAGATACAAAATGTCCGACGGAAAAATGTGCCGTATTTTTTCTTTCTCTTCTGTTTCTTTTTCATTCCGATCCCTCCTGTATTTTATTCCGGTTTTTTTGATTATAACATATTACAACTAAAAAAATCAAGACATGCAGTACATATAAAAGAAAACAGAAGGATTCAAAAAAAGGAATCCGCAGGCAGCAGAATACAGGCGGATTGCTTCATTGCAATTTCTTCCGGATTGTGGTATAATACAATACCGTGAATCCGGCGAAAAATTTTTTCAGTTTTAGTGATATTTTGAATCTGAATGCCGTCATTACTGACAGAGAGGGAGGTGAACGGCAACGTGAATGACGCAGAGATCATCCGCTTGTATCAGCAGCGCAGCGAACAGGCTTTGACCGAAACAAAGAATCAGTATGAGGCGCTGTGCATGACCGTCGCATACAATATGCTCGGAAACCGCGAAGATGCGGAGGAATGCGTGAATGATGCACTGATGCGTCTCTGGCAAGCCATTCCGCCTGCCGAACCTGATTCTCTCGGCGCGTATCTCCTCACCGCAGTCCGGAATGCGGCGCGGGATCGTCTGGCATATCAGAAAGCACAGCGGCGCGGAAGCGGTTTGCTTGCCGATTCGATCGACGAGCTCGCCGAGTGTCTGCCCTCGGCAGAGCATCCTGACCGTATGATTGACAGCATTGCATTGCGCGATGCGCTGAATCGCTTTCTGTCCACGCTGAAACCGGCTGCACGTATGATCTTTCTGCGGCGGTACTGGCTGTGTCTCTCGGCAAAAGAGGTCGCTGCCGAAACCGGCTGTTCGGTCAGCCGCGTGAATATGTCACTGCTGCGCACGCGCAAAAAACTGAAAGACTTTTTGGAAAAGGAGGAATTGCTGTGAAACAGGACGAATTCTTTGATCTGATGAACGGCGTTTCAGAAGAGTATATTGCCGAAATGATGCAGCACCGCAAGACGCAGCCGATTTCTCCCGAGAAGGAGATCACAATGATGAACAATTCAGACAACACAGTCAAAAAAGAAATCCGGATGAACCGGCGCACCGTTGCGGCGGGTACTGCCGTTGCCGCGGCGCTGCTCGCACTGAATGTCGGCGGCATCCTGTTCCTGCATCACAATGCAGAGAAGCTGCATGCCGATACAAGCACTGCATCCGGACAGAATGCCGCATCGGATATCATCGAAGAAATAACAACCGATGTTACGGCGGAAACCGAACCGGAACCGGAGGAAACGACCCTTCCCGCCTATGCGGAATACATGCGGCTGTATTATGAAGACATCTCCCCCGAGTCCTGCGGCTATGACTATACAAAATTCACCGGACTCGGCACGGACCTCAATGAAACATGGGAAAATGAAGACTATAAGGTGACAATCAAGGCGGCGGTCGGCTGCGACTGGATGATCTATTATTTCTATGATGTAGAATGCAAAAACGCATCTGACCGCGGATACGAATTTGATCCGCTGATTCTGCTTGCGGCAGAAGGAGAAGTTCCCGAGGACGGGGTTGGCGAACCGGCGCACAGCTTCGGAACAATGCCCGAAACCGATGATGCCGAAAGCAGTTCGCTCCGTCATTATTACGGCATTATCTCCAATACAACCGATCAGCCGTTCTTCCACGAGGACGGGCAGCCGGTCTCCGGAAATTTCCGGTTCTTTACATGGGAATTCTCTGAGGATCACTGCTCCCGCAGCGTGAAGGATATTGCAGCATGCACGCTGGATTTTTCAGCCCAGGCGTATCCGCTGCAAACGCTGGCACAGCCGCAGAGCTGGACGGACCTTGCACGCAGACCGAATGATATGATCGAGGTCATGTCGGGATACGGTCACGGTGCGGCTTTCACGGCGACACGCTGCGCGGAAACACCCTTCGGGCTCTATTATGTCAGTGAACCGTATCAGAGCGCTGACTGGAATATGATCGAGCACACGCTGAGTGCAGGCGCCGGACTGGAAGGCAACGAGGCGGTTCAGAAGGATGCGGACGGCAATCCGCTCCGGACATTCAAAACCATTGCGGATACGATCTATGGTGTGTCAATGTCGGATGAATGCGGAATGGGCTTTCTGTGTGCGATATTCGGTCAGCCGCTGGATTTGGAACAGGGTTCTGCTGCACTGGTGTTCGGTGAGCAGGAACCGTGGCCGAACTGGTGGGAGAGCGGTGTCAATGAGGACGGTCTTTCTTACGGTCAGGCTTTTGATATGATATATGACAATAAAGCGTATGATCTGATCTTTATCGAAGGAGACAACGGCAATGCCGGATATGCCTATGCATCCGATCTTGCCGGAACAGAGTATCTGGATCCGAAGGAATTTGTCCCGGCAAAAGCAGGGGCGGCTGAGGAGCGGCGCGATCTGCCGGAGGACGCGGAAACAGTCACGGTCAATGTGTATCGCAGAGACGGCAAGACACTGATTGATACTGCAACTGTCCGGAAAATAAACTGAATATCATAATCAGGCATCACGAAACCGCCCGGCCGTTCATCCTCGAACAGTCGGGCGGTTTATGATTTCATATACTATATAGACAGCAGCGCACAGAAAGAATCACGCGGAACAGCTTTCCCGCATGAAACCGCAATGCACTGATTAAACCTGTCCGTTCGGGTCATACTCAATACAGGAGGGATGACCTTGAAAAAACCGGACTTACAGGAGCTTGCCGTGAAAAAGCTGACACTGACAGCATGGGCGCGGATCCTTTACCGCAAGGGCATGATTGACGCCGCACGACTCAGCCGCATATCTGCGCTGATCGGGAAACTGCCGGAATCAGCGCGCAGAGATTCCGCTGCGGAAAGCCCCTGACTGTACGGGGAGACTGCGGCGATACAGCACCAAAAGCACCCTGCGCCGCATGCAGAGTGCTTTTGTATCGGTCACCGGTCGGCACGCATCGCAAAAAGGCTGTGTGCCCCTTATGTCAAATCAGTTCTGGATGTTAATATTGTAGCCGGGATAATCATCGTAATCATATTTGAGATCATAGCGTGCCTCTGCCATGTTTTCTGCAACCGGTGCAGTTCTGCCATTCACCGGTGCGGGATCAAGAATGGTAAAGTCCTTTGTCGAAAGATTGTTTCTGTCTGCATTGCCCTTGACGTCAATAACGGTGATATAATGCTGAGAACTTCTCGAACCTGCAACCAGAATGACACAGGGCTTGCCCGCCTTGATCTGGTCGTACATCAGCTTATAGCCGTCGGCTCTGCTGTATTTCTGCTCTACATGGAATCCGCCCTTGCTCCAGTCCGCGCAGACACTGCTGCTGTTGCCGTACCGATTGTATTCATACCACTGGTGTGCCTTTCCGTCCAGAAGCGTTTTTGCATAGGCAAGTGCATAGCAGGAGCAGGATACAGAGCCTCTCGGCTGGCAGCCGACCTGCTTAATCAGATCCAGATTGAATCTCGCTGCCGAAGACCAGATCACGGTCTGCGTGTTCTTGCGGGTGAGCGTCAGCGCACCGTCATCGCCGAGCGAGAGCTTATAGTCTGCATAAGATGCCGTGCATGTGCCGGTGCTGTACAGTGGCTTATGTGCAGACGAATAAACGACCAGATTGCCGTCCTGCTGCAATGCGAAAAATGCACCGCCGTTGCCCTGTGTTCTGGTGTTGAAGATTGCCTTGTCGCTGCCGCTTCTCTTATCATAGATGACGAAATTGCCGTCCGGCTGCATGATCGCACGGAACAGACGGTTCTTCGACGAAAGGCACTGGCTGGAATTCAGGCATGTATTGGATTTTGCTGTGCATTCGATCTCGCTTCTGCTGCTCCAGAGAGACTGCTTGCTCTGACCGTGGTATACATAGAGCTCGCCGTCATTGGAAAGATACAGAGAGCAGGAGGTTCCGCCGCCTTTGACGGTATGTGCCTGCCACAGTGCCTGAAGGGAACGGCTGTAGCGCGGCTGGCAGTAAATCACGAGGTTGCCGTCAGACTGCATTTTCAGCTGGAAAGAACGGGTGGAATAGCTGTTGCCGATACCGGTACCCGAATTCCAGACGACGCGGTTGCTGTTCGACTGATCATACAGAACCAGATTGCCGTCCGTCTGGAAAACCAGTCTGAATCTCTTGTTTTTGGAATACCATGTCTGGGTGCCGCTTGCCGAAGCATATGCGTATTTTCCGTTCGAGAGAACAAGCGTATCGTCGCTGAACTTATCAGAGCTTGCACTGGCTGTAATGGAGAAGTTCCGGAACAGTGCGGTATTTGCGGTCATCGGTGCCGTCAGAAGTGTTGCACTCGAGACTGCTGCGAGAGAGAATGCTGCGATTTTTTTCGTGATTGAAGTGTGATGTTTCATAATCAAACCCTTTCTGCCGGTCTGACCGGCGAATCATAGTTTTCTGCGGTTTCCCGACCGCCGTGATCAGTATAGCATTTGACACGCCGCCTGTCAAACACGAAAAAACGGCAAATCGCTGACGACAGTTGCGGCAATCTTTTGTGAACGAAAACGGCAACCGCGTGCTTTTTGTCAGTTATTACGAAAATATAATCATATTGTCCGCAATATGTAACAAGTTCTGAACAAGAAATTGAAAAATATTATCATTCACTTGACAAGCCGTTTTCGGTATGGCAACATAGTATTGAACTAACCGAATCTGTAATGGGAAGGCTGTGAAAATGGACATCTATCAGATCGCAAATCAGATGAAAGCAGAGCGCAAAACGATCTTCGATATCCCGATGCGCGTGACATTCTATGCCCGCGTCTCGACCACGCGCGAGGAGCAGGAAAATTCCGTTGAAAACCAGATCGCGTTCTTCACAGACATGATTCAGAAGAACCCGAACTGGACGTTCGTTTCGGGCTATGTGGACCGCATCCGCGGCGAGGCGGCGGAGAACCGCGTGAGCTTTCTATGCATGATAGAGGACGGAAAATCAGGACTTTTCGATCTCGTGCTGACAAAGGAGGTCAGCCGTTTCGCGCGCAATACTGTGGACAGCCTGACCTATACCCGTGAGCTTCTCCGCGCCGGCGTCGGCGTATTCTTCCAGAATGACAATATCTGCACGATTGACACGGACAGCGAACTGCGTCTGACGATCATGTCAAGCATTGCGGCAGACGAGGTACGCAAGCTGTCGGAGCGTGTCCGCTGGGGGCACAGGCGTTCAATCGAGAGCGGCAACATCATGGGCAACAGCCGCATTTTCGGCTATGACAAAAAGGACTGCAAGCTGACAGTCAACGAATCCGAGGCTGAAATGGTGCGCCTGATTTTTGAGCTGTACAGCACCGGAAACTACAGTACGCGCAAGATTGAGCGCATACTTGGGGATAAGGGTTACCGCGGGAGAAACGGCACGCGCATCCGCCATAACACGATCACCGGCATCATCCGGAATCCGAAATACAAAGGCTACTTCTGCGGCAACAAGGTCAGGATCGTCGATTACCGCACCCGTGAGCAGCGCTTTCTGCCGGAGGAGGAATGGATACTCTATAAAGACGAAACCGGAGAGACCGTTCCGGCAATCGTCAGCGAGGAGCTCTGGGACAAGTGCAACGCGATCTTCCGTGAACGCAGCACCGCGATCAAAACGCGCGAGCGTTCGTTCAAAGATAAGAGCGTATTCACCGGCAAAATATGGTGCAAGGCGCATGATGTCCCCTACTGGCGGACGAGCTATTCAAACAGTGTCTCAAAGGGCAGACCGGTCTATCAGTGGATATGCAGCGAGAAAAAACGCTCCGGCGCAAAATCCTGTGCATCATTCTCGATCATGGAAGCCGACCTCTATCAGATGCTTTCCGAGCATTTTCAGGCAATCGCAGGGAATATCGAAGAATATGTCCGTGATTTTCTGCGCATCTACCGCGGAGCGACCGTGAGGCGAATGTGCAGAAGCAGATCAACGAACTGCGCGCACAGCTGACAAAAGAAAAATTCCGTGAGCGCAACGACAGTGCCAATGTGCTGATCTCACAGCTGGAGGAGGAGAGCCGCGCGCTGGAACTGAAATCGCAGCAGTCGTCCGATTATGCTGCCGAGCTGGAAAAGATCGAGACCTGTTTCAAAGAGCTGTACCGTCCCGGTCACATCATGTCAAAAGAGGAGGTCGATGAAATGGCAGGTGCGATGATCGACCGCATTGATGTGGTTCCGGTCAACAGCACGGAAATGAAGATGGAGATCAAGCTGAAAACAAGTCTGGCATGGCGCATATTTTTCGCCTGTGGGATTTGCATATCACGCAGGCTTTCGATGCTCCGTCAGCGAATTTGGAGCTATGCG
>CAMHUJ010000028.1 GCA_946188175.1 uncultured Ruminococcus sp. | reverse complement strand
GGTTCCGCCGGTATTGGGAAGTCTGAACTCACGGTTGACAAATTCGAGTTTGTCGCGGTTCAGGATTCTGACATACGGTGTCAGCGAGCGGTCTGCCTCTTCAACGATTTCGACCTCGACCTCGATCACGCCGGTATCATACTGCATATGGTCATCCAGAATGACCTGACCGTTCGCTATATCCTCGAAAACCAGATAATGATATTTTCCGGGTTTGTTGTAGATGAACTTCCCGAAGCTGACATCGCCATTCTCATCGTTGGTCTGCGTTTCAATCAACTCATTGACATCTCTCACAAGATAATAGCCGGGCTCTGCACTGAGCGTATGCTCAAAACGTGTTGCAGGCTTCATGGCGTTCTCCGCAATAAGGTTCTCACTTGCCGCTTTACGGAAACGGCTTGCATCCTGCGGATTTGTGCTGCTCATCAGAGCATTGTAAACATCCTGTGCGGTCGTGCACAGAGCAAAGATATTTTCGCCGACAAAGGAGAGCGCTTGCAGTTCTTTCAGAACAGCAGTACCGTCTACGCCGCTGCCCCATTCAATCGCATCGGGTGTTCCGCTGAATGCCTGATAGACTTCATTGACAACATCGGAGCTCTCAGGAAGTGTAATAACATCTTCGCTGCTGCTGATCGTCTGTGCGGTGAATGAACCGCCGCTGTTTTCGATCAGACGGAAGGTGAATTTTCCGGCTTCCATCGTTTGCTGTTTGTTGCCGTTGATATCATACAGGACTTTGGCAGCATTCAGCTGAACCGTTGCCATATTCGCGCTGATCGTGAAGTCCATACCGGAATGATCCGGGCATTTGTTATGCGCATCCACAACAGCTCTGTGATCAAGGTTGAAAATAGCGTGTTCAACAGTTTTATTGTCTTCTCCGAGCGTACTTCTCGTGGTCTCCGAAATAAGAACGCCATCCCGGTAAGTCATTGTAATGACTTCCTGCGGAATCAGCAGCAGATTGACATCAAATCTGACATGATCCACACTTGCCTGATTGATCAGCTTTTTATTCCGACGATCAGGATCATTATTATCACGACCCCAGAAATATGAATATTTAGAAGTCAGCTCATACTGTGCTTCGCCCGGGTTACCATGTGATCTATACAAGTCGGAAGTATAAGTCTTGACGGTGTTTTCGTATATATCGAAGACCTTACAGGTGTTAACAGAAGAAACCGCCGAACGGTAAACAGTTTTTGTGGTAACTGAAGTACCGTCTTTTTTCTCAATCGTTTCAACCTCGATATATTTACCGTCATCGGAAATCTCAATATCCGAGTGATCAAAAAAGCGAATGTTAATCGTGCCTTCAACGTTAACCTTCAGCTGCTTTCCGCTGTTGCGGTCGTAAAATACGCTTGTTCCGGTCGCTGTTGCAATATATGTCTTGGAAATCATGAGGCGTCCGTCCTCCATGACTTCCGGACCTTTATAAGACGGGGAGCAGAATATATCATCGCCGCCGCGCCAGCAGAAATCTCCGCCGTTTTCTTTATACTGTTCCGGCGATACATATTCGTAAATAGTGAGACTGTCTCCGACTTTCATTGTAATCGTCTTCGACTCCATCTCCTCAGAGTGCGGAACATACGGATTATCACGGACTTCAACCCAGAAATCAACATTCGTGTTGCCTTCGGTATTGATCTGAATACGGGTTTTTCCGGCTGAAACGCCCTGATAGGTTGATTCACGCCTTGTGACGCCGTTCGCATCCGTCGAACTGTTCATGGTGTCCGTAAGCTGGTTCAGAATGGAGTTGTCCTGCCCGGAGAGCCATCCTCCTTTTGAGGAATAGCCTACAACCGTGATCGTTTCACCGACATAGATGATATAGGGATCATTTTCCCGGTTTGTGTTAAAGCCGCCTTCGAGTGTCTCGTGAATGTGATCCTTTTCACGTTCGCCGAGTGCGGTCACAACGTAGATCGAGAAGGATTCCGCTTCAAACGCCGCAGATTTCTCCGTGACAGTCGCATCCTCGATGATTGTCGGGACGCCGTCATCCTGAATATGCAGCAGCGCCGGTTCCTTTTCCGGCTGCTCCGCGAGCTTTCGCTCTTCCGGCAGGGAAATCTGCACCTGCACGCGCTGTGAATCAGAAGGTTCGATCTCATTGCCGTCAGGATCGTAGAACGAAATATCAACTGCGACCTTTTGATCGAGCATCATTTCCGCCGGTCCGATCAGGGCGGCATCGCCCCAGACCTCCTCAAGCTGTGCATCACGCACCTGCATGACAGTTTCCTCAGGGAATACGCCCTCCGCAGCCTGCGCCGCAACGTGAATACCGGATTCCGAATCGGCGCTGTAGTCGATCAGCACGACCGTCGGCGGCAAATCCGCAATATAAGCATCCGCGGAAAGCACACCGAGCATATCAGAGCCGCCGCGCAGATACTGCCGCTCTGCAACAGTGCCCTCGCAGTTGCCCTCGATCACACGAAGCTGTACACCGTCTTCTGTTTCTGCGGTTCCGCTGACAATACCGGTTCGATCCGGTTCGCCGTCGGAATCCGTATCAAAGAAGATGATGTCGCCGGGCTGCTCATTGCCGCAGGATGCGATCATATCCTTGCCAGCAAGCGTCTCATACCATGCCCAGCAGCCGGAGCCATACGGAATCACGGCTTTTTCGATGCCTGCATAATACATGCAGAAATAGGTGAACATGGTGTTCCATTCGCCGTAGGGATTACCGTACCATGCACCGTACCGCGTATATCCGGCGCGGCTCGTACCGACATCAGCGAGTTCTATCTCGCCGCCCTCGGTATAGCCAAGCTGTGAAGTTGCAATCGCCGCAATACGCTGCTGCGGTGTTTCGTCCGTGAATACCGGAAGTTCTGCTTCCCAGTCCTCCGGTGCTTCTGCAATTCCGGATCGCGCCGTTTCCTCCGGCGGATCCGCGTCTGTTTCCACGACGGTGCGCCCCGCTGCCGGCTGTTCCGTCTCCGGACTGCTCTCGCTGAGAGCAGTCCCGTACCTCCGGAGCTGCCAGAAAACGCCTCCCGTCACCAGAACGGACAATGCAGTGACCAGCGCTTCAAACCGCAGGCGGTGTCTGCGCGCATCTCTGAACTGCCGAACCAGTCCTTCGACTCGTTTTTCCATTTGCGTCCTCTTGTCCAGTCTTGTTCCTTATTCCGCCTTCCTGATCCGATGCGGCCAGAGTCTGAACACCTTCCGCCCGATCATCTGATCAAACTCCACACAGCCGATGACGGAACTCCGGCTGTCCACTGATGTTTCCCGATTGTCGCCGAGGACGAAACACATCTCCTCCGGCACGTAATACGGGAATTTGATATCACATTCTCCGAGACTTTTTCCTGCAAGATACGGTTCATCCAGCAGCTGATCATTGACGAACACATTGCCGTCTTTGTCCATGCGGACGATATCGCCTGGCAAACCGATCACACGCTTGAGCAGCAGCTTATTCTGCCATGAAAAGCAGCAAATATCGCCGCGGTCAAACTTCTTCGACTGCACCAGCAGCAGCACATCGTCTTCATAAAGCGACGGCTCCATGCTTGCGCCAGTCACCTGAATCACCGGCAGATACAGCGTTGAGATCAGAATTGCGATTGCCGCAACGACGGTCAGCACGGATACAATCCGAAGGATGATACGCCTGCGCCTTGCATCGGCATCCAGATCGCTCCGGACAGCCTCCACATCGGAAACCGTCAGCCCTGAAAGCGGCTTGGATTCGTTATCCTTCATCATCTCGCAGATGATACTGATCAGTTCGCTTTTGCTGAGATGACGAAACTCTTTTCGATCCAAAACTTTCACTTCCGATCCGAACAATTATAAAAAACAGTAAACACATCATACTATAAGTTTATTGTTATTATACTCTTTTCGGAATAGAATGTCAAGTAGCAAAAGCACCAATTTACATGTATTTTTTTGCACACATAATTAAGAAATGATTATATACAAACAGTATTGTTATCAGCTGTGCAATCCGGATATTACTGTCGCATTGTCATTTTCTTCTCACTGTTTCAACAATGTTGCAAGCAACAGCCAATGCAAAAAGCTGCTTCATGCGACAAATTGTCTAAGCATGAAGCAGCTTTCAGTCAGAGCGCCGTTAACGCGCTGTATCATCCGATGCGCAGTATACTGCAATCGCATCCGCAGCAAACTGTGCCGTCCCTTCCCCGCCGGCGCGGTCGATATTCTCCGTGAATTCGCCGCCTGCTGCATACATTTTCCCGAGTCCGGCGAGCACCGCTTCGGAGCAGGTATACCAGTTCTCCGTAATGAAATCCTGAAGGCGCTTCACCTGCCGCTGAACCTGCGGTGCATCCGGCTGCATGCCGCGCATACTGCCGAACTCCGTGAACAGCCGCATCATATCTGCGGCGCGCTTCTCCTGACCGGCAGGCGTCCGCTGCGCATCCTTCTCCTGCGATTCCGCATATTCCGGCGTATGTCCCCATGTCTCCTTCGCCTGCTTCGCGTAGGCTTCGAGTCTGGTCTTGTCAAATGCTGTATAATCCATATAATTCACTCCCAACGATTCAATTCCGCGCGCAAAGAGGATCAGATTCTCCAGATGCTCCTTTTTCAGCTCCAGCAGCCTGATCTGCTGCCGCAGCGCCTTGCTCCGGTCAAAATCCGGTGCTTCGAGAATCTCTTTGATCTCACTGAGCGGAAACGCAAGCTCCCGAAAAAGCAGAATCTGCTGCAAGCGCTCCAAAGCCGTATCGTCATACAGCCGGTAGCCTGCCTGCGTCCGGACAGCAGGCGGCAGCAGCCCGATCCTGTCGTAATATTGCAGCGTGCGCACGCTGATACCGGTCAGCTCACTGACTTCCTTTACAGTTCTCATGGCGATTCCTCCTTCGCGTGATTACAGTATACACTATGACGCAGCGTCAGAGTCAAGCAATTTCCGGCAATTCAGCATATTATACAATTATCCTTGCGGTGTTTTGTGCAGAATCGAGAAGGCAACAATATCCATTGACTTTTCAGCTAAAAAAGTGTAGAATGGCAATAGAAGGCTGCCCGATTTCCGTCCAGAGGAGGGATCCGCGATGAAACGGCTTGCATCCTTATGTCTCTCGCTGCTGATGATCCTGATTCTGCTGCCCGTATTGCCGGCGCAGAATGCCGCAGCAGCCGATTATTCCGAAGACAGCGTCCGCGCGGCAATGCTCGCGCTGGAATCCAGATATCCCGAGGGCACACCCTTCGGCAACAACAGCTTCTATGCATGGCACGGCGGCATATTCAGCGGCGGCTACGGCTGCGCAGGCTTTGCCTTCATGCTGAGCGATGCGGCGTTCGGCTCACTGCCCGCGAGAAAATATTATGATTATTCCCAGATTCGCGTGGGCGATATCCTGCGCATCAACAATGACGGGCATTCCGTGATCGTGCTCTATGTCAACGCAAACAGCGTCACAGTCGCCGAGGGCAATTTCAACGGCAAGGTTCACTGGCGCCGCGAAATCCCGATGTCCACGATCAAAAGCAAGGAGACCGTCTATGCCATGACGCGCTATCCGGAGGCGCAGCAGACAACGACGCCGCAGCCGCAGGCAAGAGGCGACCTCAACGGCGATTCCGGCATTTCCGCTGAGGATGCGCAGATTGTGCTCGTGGCATATGTACAGGCGATTGCCGGTCAGGCGCACGGTCTGTCGCAGGCGCAGATCCGATGCGCAGACGTTGACAGCAACGGCAGCGTCGATGTTGCCGATGCGCAGTATATTCTCCTGTATTACGCCGAAAACATCCTCGCCGGACGGAATTTCTCATGGGATTACATCATCAGCAGGAAATAAATGTATCTCCGATGGATCAATCATGGGGCTGCTCGCCCAAAACCCTCGCCGGGGACATTGTCCCCGGACCCCATGTTTATATGATGACAAAGAAAAGCCGCTCAATTCAGCGTAACAGCTTGAATTGAGCGGCTTTTTCGTTTATGGAAGAAGGAAAAAGTGAAGCGTGAAAGCGGCTTCATTTCTATCAACAGCAGGATTCCAAAGAATAATATCCTTATTCCGGTTTCACATCAATGATACAATACTCCGAAGTTGCGCCGGTCTTGAACGGAATCGCCCAGCCGGAAATACCCGAGGTCACGATAAACGAAGTATTGCCGCGCCGCTCCAGACCGTAGATCGCATCATTGTCGCTGATGAGCAGTCCGATCAGTCCTGCCGGAAACAGATGTCCGCCGTGCGTATGACCGCAGAGCACCAGATCAAATCCGGCTGCCGCTTCCGCATCATAATCCGTCGGCTGATGATCAAGCACAATCTGATAGAGACTGTCATCAAGCGGCTGCGCAAGTGTTTCTGCGGGAAGGCGCGCATCTGCATAGAAATCCTTTCGTCCGATCACCGCAAACCGGTCATCGAACGTCACGGTCTCATCCTCGAGAATCTGCACATGATTCTCCGTCAGCGCATTCCGGAGATCATCCGGCGAAAAATCGCGGTGATTGTAATAGCCGTTGTCATGGTTGCCGTAGACATAATACACGCCGTATTTCAGCTGCATTGCGCCGAGCGCCTGACAGGCAGTCAGCAGATCCGATTTGACCGAATCATCATCGACAAAATCGCCGCAGATAAACAGCACATCCGGCTTTGCCGCTTCGATCCGTTTCAGCTGCGCGGCAAAATCCTGACCGCTCAGCGTCACGCCCAGATGCGAATCCGCAAGCATGGCAATCCGCAGCGGCTCGCCGCCGAGCGATTTTTCTGTCGCAAGGCGATAATCCTTCTCATAGACATGATGCGCAAAATACCAGCCCGTGCAGAGCACCGCAGCCGTCAGCAGCAGTGCCGCGCCGCCTGCGTAATTGCGCGTGCGTTCCTTGTGCCGGATTTTCCGGATGATAAAGCCTGCAAGATCGCAGAACAGCCAGATCATCATAAGATGAATCAGCACAATGAACATCGAATACACATTGATAAAATACGTACACATCAGCAGCGCGACCGGCAGCATTGCCGCAAGCCATGAAAGCAGTCTGTGCTTCTGCGCAAGCTGCTCCAGACAGTGAAATCTGTGAAAGCCGCGGATCAGAAAGATCATGCTGAAAATGCCGAGCAGCCCGACAACCGTAAAAATGGCAAGCCACATGCTTTTGTTATCCCTCTGCTTTCTGTTGCCGCATCAAAGCGGATACTGCTTCGTATACTCCTTGCCGCCCCTGCGGAACCGGATCGTCAGCTGATCATTCTGCACCTCTGCGGAAATGACCTCCGCCTCACGCAGCCGCATGAGCTGCCGCAGCATCATCTGCTGATTGTCATTGTATTCCGCACAGTCGTCCGATGTAAACAGGACGCTGCCCGTCAGCGCATTGATCTCTGCAAGGCACTGCTTCTGCGATGCAGGCATCCCGATGCCTCTGCGCAGGAAGAATACATCCGGATCGTTGCCGAAGGCTCTGCCGTCAAGCTGCCGCCGGAAGACTGAATTCAGCAGCGAATTCTTTGTGCTGATGCGTTCGCGGTGCATCACGCGCATATACGGCTTGTCGTCCCAGTCGAGCGAGACATCGCAGCCGATGCGGCAGTAATCGACCTTGCCGAACGCACTGCCGAGCGGTACGCCGCAGCCGAGGATCTGTGCATCCTTCGTGACGCTGCGCAGGAAGTCCATTGCATCCGCCATGATCATGCCGCGCGTTTTATCCGGACGCGGTTCGATGCATGCTGCATAGAGAAAATCGAGCTTGAGCAGTGCATAGCCCCATGCGTGAATGATCGTATCGAACACCTGCCGCAGATAGGCACGCACCTCCGGATGATAAATATCGAGCGCATAGAAGCCGCTCCAGTTCGAGCCGCCCCTGACAAATTCGCCCTGCCGGTCAGTCACGATCCAGTCCTTGTGTTCGCGGAAGATCTCGGATTTCTCCTCGCAGGCAAACGGCGCCAGCCAGATACCCGGGCGCTGCTTCGCCTTCCGGATATCATCGGCAATATTATCCATGCCGTTCGGGAATTTCTCCTTATCGACCGAGAACCAGTCACCGACGGCAGTTGCCCAGCCGTCATCGACCTGAAAGACATCGGCTCTGTAATCGAGCGAATGCAGCCCGAGCAGATCGTCAATGATCTTCTGCTCACTGATATTCGCATAATGCCGGTACCAGCTTGTATATCCGAAGATTGGCTCCGCCTTCACCGGCGGCAGACCGAGCGCTGCAAAATAGCCGTCGAAGACCGCCTGTTCGCTGCCGGAGAGAATGACCGCCTGCATGCCGTAATCGCCTTGCAGACGCAGCCCCTCACAGTCCTTGCAGAGGGTGACCGTCCCCGCCTCGGCATCCGTTTCGATGCGCATGAAGCCGTCCTGCTCATTCAGCGAGCCGATCAGCACAAACTGTTCGCCGCGGCGGAGATAGCCGTAGGTCCAGCCGTGCAGATGTCCTGCCTGATTCGGATAGGCTGTGAAATTATAATCGCCGTACTGTGTCAACGCATATTTTTCAAGGATATTGCGCGGCAGGTGATCGAGTCCGCGCATCTTGCCGCGGATGCCGTGCTCCACGCTGTCCGTCCACGACTGCCAGCCGTTTAGGAAGATGCGCTCCTCCTCGTCAAATGCATAGGCAAAGACCGCCGAAAGCTCCTCCAGCACGATCTCTGCCGATGCCGAGACCTGTAAGCTGAGTCTGCCGCCGTCCCAGTCCGCAGAAAAGCGTACCGTGCCGGTCTGCGCCGCACTGCCGTCCGTCATCAGACAGAAGCTGCTGCCGTTCTGTGTATATTTCAGTATAATTTGCTTGAGTTCGTTCATAGGAGCCTCCCTTCTCAGTCCCTTACAGTATATTCAAAGCCCTGTTCCTTGCAGAACGCCTCCGCAGCGGAATCCGCAGGCACCTGAAACATAATATCCAATCCGCAGTCCGAAAACGCATGGCTGCCGATCTTTTCGATACTTGCAGGCAGCATCACAAGGCTGAGATTACGGCAGCTGCTGAATGCATAATCGCCGATCTCCGTGATGCCCTCCTCCATGATGATATCTTCGAGCCGCCAGCATTCCATAAAGCAGTATTCGCCGATGCTGCCGCCCGCATTTTCCCGTATCACAAGATCATTCAGCGCGGATTTCATAAACGAATAATTCCCGAGCTCGATTGTTCCCTCGCCCAGAACCACCTCACTGAGCAGCGGACAGTTCTCGAAGCAGTATTCCCCGAGCGTGATATCGCCGTCCAGCACGACATGCTCGAGCTTCGGCATATCCGTAAAGCAATAGCTGTCGGCATCCAGTCTGCAATGCATGCCGGAGATATCACCGGCACCGCTGTTATCAAAGCAGTATTCGCCGAGCGTCACCGGATTCTCCCGGAAAATAATATGGCTGAGCTGCGGACAGTCCTTGAAGCAGTAATCCGCCATGACGATCTCCCCGGCACGGTGGGAAAACTCCGTCACCGATGAGCCCTTGAAGGCATATTCGCCGAAATACGTGACGGTCTCCGGCAGCAGCACCAGATGTGCATAATCCGCACCGGAAAAGCCGGATTCACCGACTGCGGTCACCTTCTGCCCGTTGATCTCCTCCGGCACAATCAGCATCTCATCGCTGAACGGATTGGGCGCCGGTTCATAGCCGCAGACTGCCAGACCGCCGGATTCCGCAGGCTCCGTAACAAAGCCCTCCTGCTGCGAATCCGTCTGCTGCGGTGTATCCGAACCGTCCGGATCACTGCGGAAGCGGTCGCGGAATCTGCCGAGAATATCATCCGCCAGCGAATTGATCTCCTCGGCGCTGCGTGTTTCCGCCGCAGAGGTTTCCGCACCCGATTCTTCGGTTCGGGCGGTTTCCTCCTCCGGATAATCCTCCGCCAGCCGGAGAAACGACTCAAACGAGCAGCCCGTCAGCGACAGTGCACATACCAGCGCCGCAGTCAGAATAGGTTGTTTCGTCCGATGCATGCCGTCCTCCTTTCGCGTTCGACGCACTTGTTTTTATCGCTTTGCTATGCTATAATTATA
>CAMHUJ010000027.1 GCA_946188175.1 uncultured Ruminococcus sp. | reverse complement strand
AGATCATAGAAATTGTAAAGCGTATCCGGTTCCAGATCCTTGAAGGTGATTGTCAGCGGCGGTTCCTGCTCCGGATCCGGTGTCGTACCGGGTGTCGTACCGGGGGTGGTACCGGGCGTGTCCGCAGGCTTCGGGTCCAGCGCAACAAAGTTGAAACCGTACTTCTTGCAGAACGCCTCCGTCGTACTGCCGGTATAACCGCGTATTATCTTCTTTTGGCGATAATAGCTGTCAGGAACCTTTCCGTCACGCAGCTCGAGCTCTGCAAATTCCGCTGCCGAATTCAGAACCGTGACCGAAAAAATACCGGGTGTCGAATCAAATGCCGAAAAATCTATGTATGTGACGGTTTTCGGCAGAAGAACCGTCATTAGCATTTCACCACCGTAGATCATACGATAATTGATCCGTTTCAGCATCGGCGGAATATTGATCTCCCGCACAGAAATATGCTCCAGCGCATGCGCACCGATCCTGCACAGATTCTTCGGCAGACTGATCTGCCGAAGCGCAAAATCATTCTGAAATGCAGATTCACCGATCACGCGCAGCGAGTCCGGCAGTACAACCTTCATCAGCTGATCGCAATCTAAAAATGCACCGGACTTGATCGAAGCCGTCGGTTCTTCGATCTCAGCAATCGTCAGACCGTGACAAAAGGCAAACATTCTCGTCGGAATCGCACGGAATCCAATGCGGACCGTCCGGATGCCGTCACAGCTGCCGAATACCATACTGCCGATCCTTGTCAGCGATTCCGGAAACGTCAGTGTCGAAAATGCACTGTCGCAGTCAATGAATGCCAGACTGCCGATTTCATGTACATTGGGCGGCAGTTTATCCAGCTTCAAAACAGGGCAGCAGGCAAATGCACCGTCCTCAATTTTGACAACCGCATCCGGCAGATTGATTTGCTCCAGTGCAGTACAGCCTGCAAATGCATATGCGCCGACTGCCTGAATTGTCTCCGGCAGCTTCACGGATTTCAGGCTTTTGCAGCCCTCAAAGCCGGAGCCGTTGTGCCGTATATTCGCATTCGTCCACTTGACGGAATAATGTGCACCGTTCGCATCGCATCCGCCGCCGTAATTGCCTTCGATATATCCGTTTCCGATCATCGTAACCGGCGTGCCCAAATATTCCGCCGGAATCTCAATGGAAGTGATGTCGTCAACATGTGCCGGATTGACGCTGACGCTGTAGCCGCCGCCGTTTCCGACAAATACAAGGTATTCGCGCTGTTCATCCGTCAGTCCGTCTTTCACGGGCTCCTCTGTTTCCGGTGAAACGGAAGGCTTCTCTCCGGTAATGTGCTTATTCGGGCAGATGCCGAGACCGAAACCGGATTTGTCCGACCAGTATGCATCTGACAGCTTTTTCTTGCTCGTGCCGGATATGCCGATATTCCAGTCTATCCCCAAAGCCTTAACCGTCGTCTTCACTTCAAATCCGGCTTCCAGAAACAACCCGATATCCCAGCATGTATCGCAAACCGGATGCGCTGCGGCACGGGTGAGCTCTGCTCTCGCACCGATACCCGCCTCAGCCTCAGCCCCGATACCGAATACTTCAAACTCCAGCTTGAGTGCAACTCCGGCATATACCTCGAACTTTCCCTCCAGCTTGGTTTTGGATTTATCCTGATAGCCCTTCGGATCGAGAATCGAGATAAGTGTTCCGTGGAATGTTCCGCTGCCGCTTATTTCCAGTTTCAGATAGATTCCGACGTTCATTTCAACGCCGAACACTTCAACGGATTTCGCATAGATCGGAGCATATATCTCCGCCTTGACTTCTCCGGACATCTGAATATCCGTATCAAGCTGAAAATAAAACGCAGATTGTGAACGTGTCTCTGTCGAATAATAATTCAATGCAAACATCCACTTCAGGTCAATCGTTAGTTTCAGATCACCTGTTATTGTGCATTTCGCCGCACCGAGTTTCAGCTCCTTAAAATCGTTTGCAGCTTCAAAATACAGGGTTTTCTCATCCACCCAGCCTTCTTCATCCGCTGCATCCGGTTCGGTTTCGTCATCTTTATCAAGCATCGGGAACGGCTGCGGCGGACGGTTGCCTGCGGGCGCGGTATTCTCCTGCTGCGCCGCAAAATCCTCCGGCGTGATCTCCACCTTCATATATGCAAATGCATCCGCAGGCTTCATGGATGTATCCGCATGAATGACCGTCTGATCGTCCTGCTGCTCCGCAGACTGTACGCGGAACACCGTCACATCGGCGCCCTCTCCCTGCACGGCTACGACATCGCCTTCCTTCAGTTCGGCACTGATATTCCGGATCGTGTAAACGCCGCCCGCTTCGTCCTGCACAGTCAGGATATTTGCATCCTCAGCGGCATGCAGCACCGTGACATCCTTCTTATATACAGCAAAGTTTGTTTCATCCTGCCCGTCCAGATTCAGGACCTCATAGCCTTCATAGCTGTGAATATCCGAGTTCTTCAAATCCTGAATATCCTTCGTATGTGTCTGATCAATATACGCCTCCGAGAGCAGATTGCCGTCGCTGCCGATCAGACAGGCTCTCAGCACAAAATACTGCGGCATAAAAACATTCCCGAAAACGACCTCCGCCGACTCCGCCCCTGCCGTGACATCCGTCACCGCGGAGGCAATCATTTTCTCGCAGCCGTCCGCATAGACATCGGTATACACGCCGACAACCAGCTTGCAGTCCTGCGACGCGGATAAATACACCGTTGCCGTATTCGATTCCTGCTGAATGGAGAAAACGCTGCATCCTTCGGCATGCTGCAGCTTTGCCGCCTCCTTGTTGATGGTTTCAGCCAGAACGCCGCTGACCGCACCGCCTCCGGATGCGGCAATCTCCGGTGTTGCTCCGGCGGAACTGTTTTGCAGAGTCTCTGCACCTGCCGCCAGTGCGCCGTTCGGCATGAGCGCGGTGCATGAGAGAACTGCCGCTGTCAGAAATGAGAAAAAACGATGATGCTGGTTCATGATCTGTACTCCTTTGATGTTCAGAATAAAAATGCACCTTCAGTATACCACAGAATCACTGACAAATCAAGCATTTACGAAAATTCATCTGATACATATGTAAAGAGTCAAGGCGGAATCTGTCACGCATGACCGTATTCACAAATGCACTTCAACGCTGCAGCGGTCCTGAAAGAAGAAACACAATGAAAAAAGCAATCGCACTTATCATTACACTGTCTATGCCGGCAACTTTGACATCACACTCTGAAACAAGCACTTCCGAAAGCAGCGGTTGAATCCGAATCCGGTATTCCCTACATTTACGTTCAGAATGTCGTCCACGGTGTCAACTACTGCAAGGACATGGCGATATTGATATGCTCAAAGCGCTTAATCCCGGAGCAGCGTGCACGGAGATGCTTCATTCTGCGCTGTTTCCTGACGGTATGTCTTAACATTCCTTTGCCGTATTTGTCAGATCGCCGCTCATTTCAAATATGCCGAATGAAAGCAGCACCGGTTCGGAATCATTGTTCCTTACCGGTGCTGTAATTTATATGCAGTTACGGTCTGATCGCGGCAGCATCGGAACTGCCGATGTCAGCAGCATACATGCGCTCAGACATGCAAACATTTTTGCTTTCATAGTATTCCTCCGTTCTGTATCAAATTATTTTTGTGATTGCGTTTATACAGTATCCTTTTGTGATCGTTCCGTCTTGAGATAACGCTTTTTCAGCTGCTGATTCATCAGCATGGTGTGTTTCCTGTCAATCAGATAATGAACGAAACAGGTAAAGAGATAAATGCACACGACAGCAAAGAATGTCAGCAGCACAGAAATCGGCGTGATGCTGCACCAGCCGAACATCCGGAGCATCAGCAGCGTGATCCCATAGATGACTATGAAGTGCACGATCCAAAGCACCCATGACCGCCGCACACTTTTGGTATCCAGACAGATCAATGCAGCCGAAGGCAGCGCGGTAATCAGTCCGCTCAAAAGAATCTGCCAGAGGATCGTACTGTCGATCTGTCTGCCGGATGCCGTCAGATAAATCGCTGCCGCAATTAAAACAGCAGTCGTGATATCCACAAAATAATGCAGCAGCGAGATCAGAAATTCCTTCATCAAGGTTCCACCTCCTCAATTCCGAGCCGAACTTTCAGATGATGTACATACTGCCGCGAAATAACGATCTTTTCACCGTTTTTCAGATGCGCCTCCAGCCTGCCGCTGAACAGCGGTGACAGGTATTCAATCTTCTCCATGTTGACGATCATGGATTTGGAACATCGGACAAAATCCAGCGGACTGAACATCTCCTCCAGCTCATAGAGCTTGTATTTGACTTCATAGACCTCGGAATGACAATAGGCAAACACGCGGCTTTCATTTGATTCAAAATAGAACACATCCTGATAGTTCAGCCGCACGATTTTATCCTCCAGATAACCTGTTAACTCTGTATTGGCTGCCTGAAAGGACAGCAGCATGGTAATCAGCCGCTGATCCAGCGAGGCACACCGGACAATCACGACATCCTCATCGCCGGGCTGTGGAGCTACAATGATTATTTTCATGATCAGCCTCCGCTTTTGCAGTATCAAATGCAAGCCGGCATATTCCGTCAGATCCGAGGAGCAGCGTGCCGCCGTGCTCCAGCTGATATACTGCTGTATATTGTTTCACAGATGCCGCAAATCCAGCTGTATCAACATCTGAACTGAACGGCGGAAATGTATCATCAAAATGCGTCAGCAAAACCGCTCGCGGCCGGAGCTGTTTGCAGATGTGCTCTGCGATCTGACAGAGCGAACCGAACCCCTGATACGGAAACAGTGCAAGATCGGCACCTTCCGGATACGTCGTATCTGCATCGAGCGCAAGACTGCCGAGAACCAGAATCCGTCTCCCGTATATCTCGATCAGATAGCAGATTGTTTCATGTTTTTCACGGCAGGCAGCAATCATTCGCAGCTTTTTGCGGAGACCTTTCCGGTTTTGAATAACTCGTTTACTGCAAAGCGTTTTCAGAATATCACCGGCACCGAGCCGGCTATGGTTTCCTTTGATCACAGTGATCCGGAAATCGCCGGCGGAAAATGTATCGCCGACTCTGATGCGGTGCAGATGCGATTCCGCAGTGCCCATTCTGCATAAGCTGCGATACGGTGCGTTCGTGCAAAAAATCTGCGTATCGCGGCGTACTAGCGCAGGAATACTGCTGATATGATCGAAATGGCCGTGTGAAACGAGGATCCTGCTGCATCCGGCAAAGGCTTCCGCATCAACTCTGACGCGGCTTTCCGGAAACGGGAAAAAGGGATCAATCAAAAGCTGTGACTCTCCTGCCGTGATCCGCACCGAAGCGGTGCCGTACCATGTGATCCGGATTCTGTTTTCATGCATACGCGATCAGCTCTTTCCAATGATATTTTCTCTATTATACCTTAGAAACGCCCTGTGAATCAACCGGCAGTTTTCGCTTTGGAACGGTTCTGCTTCTATATTCTATCATATCATAAACCGTAATTCGCTGTCAATGCAACCTACCCCAAAAATAATACAACTTACTGCATCCAAAGCGCATTTCACCGGATTTACGGGAAAGCGGCTCTCACGCACCGGTGTATACACTCTGCAAAAATCCTATTCAGAGGCGGTATGTATGAAACCGGAAATCAAAAAAACCGCAACCGGAAGTGCTTTATTTTTCGGGGTGCTCGCAGTCAGCGCCGCAGGCATGCAGCTTGCAAATCTGCGGCAGCCGGTTCTGCATTCGGATCCACCCACAATTCAACAGCGGTATGATCTGCCGCATCGGTAATGTCAAACCGGTGCGGACTGTAGGAATCCTCGCTGTAGCCGACCTCCCTGCCGTTGACATAGACATAATATGCCGATTCTACGCCGTCAAACTGCAATTCAATGCGGCGGTTGTCTGCCAGCATCTCATCGGGAACGGTGAAGCTCTTGCGGTAAAGCCCCACCGGATTGTAATTGACCGCGCAGTGCGGCGCATCGACATTCGTATCGTAGGGATGCTGCCACGGCATATAGCAGTTCGTATAGAGCGAATGATCGAAGCCGTCGCAGGTCCAGCTTTTCGGAAGCGTGACGTTTTTCCAGCCGTCACCCGCTGCATATCCCGGATTCATTGCACCGGCTGCAAGGAGCGGTGCAGCCTGATCCGCATTCTGCACGACTGTCAGTTCCCACAGTTCGTTTTCACCGGTCAGCTTCTGAAAAAACGATGATGCTTCACGGGCATTGTAATCCCAGACCGCATCCGCCGCCGCTTTGGTGCTTTGATACGGAATAATCGTCGGTGCCGCCGGTTCGCGGTTCACGGCAAATACATCTTCTGCCCCGTTATAGCCTGTCCATTCGTTGTGGTCGAATTTTTTTGCATGACGCTTGCAAAGCGCATTGCGCTGAATCAGCTGACATACGATGCATCCGCAGATGTGGACAGAAGCGGAAAGGTCAAACAGGAGGATATCCGGTGGTATCAGGAATTCTGAAGAACCTGCACAGTTTGTGTATGAGAATAGCTGAAACGCCAAAAGCATCTGAATTCTGATTTATCGCAATAGCTGAATCTTGCAAAGCACTTGCTGAAAAGCAGGTGCTTGGTTTTTACACCGTCAATCACCGCCGCTGATTGACTTTTTCTCTCTGCTGTGCTATAATTCTGGTATGGAGGAAGCACGGATCTTTCTCCGCAAATCGAAATTTGCGGAAGCCTTTGTTACTTGCAAAATAAAGCAATGGCTTTTATAAGTTTCTGATGTGGATTATGCTTCCCGAATTCAACCATAAAAGGAAGAAAATGACATTATGGAAAACTATGAAATGAACAGCCCCTCAGACAAAAGTGTAACGAGACAGCATTATCAGCGTTTTGTAAAACAGCTTTCCGACTGGTACAGCAGCGAAAAGAAGCCGGAGCTTGCCAGTGAGGATACACGATTTGCGCTGGAACTGCAAAAGCAGAAGCTGCGGTCACTCGGACTGGAGATGCAGCTGCAAATCGAGAAACAGGAAAAAGACAGCGGCAACAGTGCGCCGCTTTCCTACGCTGACAACGTCTTTGTGAATTACATATGCAGCAATAACCAGCGCATCACCACGAGCATCCGGGATTCCCGGATGGAGCTTTACAGCAAAACAGCAGATTGCATGATGACCATTATTATGCAGAATCCGAAAGCGGGCGGCGTTCCGTCCGCGGATACGGCGATGTGCTGTCCGCACTGCGGTGCGCCTTCAACGCTCGGGCGGCTTGAATCCGGCTGCGAATTCTGCAATACCAGATTTCTGATGAATGAACTGTATCCGAAGGTGATGCATTTCTTCATCCATGATATCAGCGATGCAGAATTTAATACGAAGAAGCACAAAAAGCTGATGGTGTACTCCAGCCTCGTCATGATGCTGCTTTACGCGGTGACCATAATCATCAGACTGCTCACCGGGGCATATGAAAACAGAAGTATTCTGAATGACCTCGCAGGCCTAGTGTTCGGAAGCATCATCCTCGGCGCGTTCATCGGTTCGGTCATATGGTTCTTTGCATATACGTTCGGCGCCGTCAGATTGGTCAGCAGAGATACCCGCGGCGCGGCGTTAGTTGGAAAATCCGTGATGTTCTGCCACAAGATGCGCGAGCTCGATCCAACCTTTTCCGCCGAATATTTCCGGGACAAATCCATGTCCCTGCTGAAGCTCATGCTGTTCAGCGAGAATCCGCAGGAACTGACCGTCTGGCGGTGCAGTCATCCGATCCCTGAAAAGCTGCGTGAGATCGTTGATATCCGTCACCGGAATTCCATGATAAACAAGTACAGCATCCATGACGGCGTCTGCGATGTTTCTGTCACGTTCTATACCGACAGTCTGCACTTCCGCGGCGGCAAGGTTTGCGCGAAGTTCGACAAAATCCACCTGAGCATGCGGAAAGTCATCACCAAACCGACCGACCTGGGATTTACCGTCACGGCAGTCACCTGCCCCTCCTGCGGTGC
Organism: uncultured Ruminococcus sp.; assembly: GCA_946188175.1. Taxonomy (GTDB): domain Bacteria; phylum Bacillota; class Clostridia; order Oscillospirales; family Ruminococcaceae; genus Firm-04. Next base: position 2,092 of record CAMHUJ010000027.1, on the reverse strand, counting down.
GAGCTTCGATGCGGAAAAGGTCAGAGACTGCCCGTCCTGCGGAAATGCCTATCCGATTGATGAAAATGAATGGGTTGTGACGGATATCAGCATTTGAACCATTATGTCCCAAACACCGTCTCCGGTATTCCGACAACATGGGATGAATTGATCGGAAATAAGAAATAAAAGCTAATTGTTATCTTGTTTTACATTGAAAAACAGCGCTCTGCATTCGCAGGGCGCTGTTCCTTTGGTTATATTCACAAAGTGGTGCCGATCTGTATCAAACGGCAAACCAGGACAGCTCAATCCGGCTGCATTTCCAGTAACCGTCCTCCGGACGAAGCGCAAACGGCGCATGAATCTCGGAGCTGTCTGCGGAACCGGAAAACTGTTTTGTGATCAATATCCAAAGGCGTGGTTTCATTTTGAGCAGGCTCGGTCTGGAACGGCTGCGTTTCATTTTCTTAGTTCAGCAGCTCCTCCCAGGTTATCTGTAACCCTGCAAGTTGATGCTTCGTGTAGTACATCAGAATCAGCTGGGCATCCACCGGATCAATGAAATGATCGCCGTTGATATCGCCGACAGTCATTTGCTGATCGGTGATATTGCTTTCCATGCCCGAAAGGCTGTCTACATAGAACATCAGTGTAATTTGTGCATCGTCGGCATCAATAACGCCGTTTTCGTTCAGGTCACCGCGTATTCCTGCCGATTCATTCATTTTGCGCATGATTGCAGAATTGCATGATGATAAAAACACTGCTGCAAGAAATGCTCCGATGAATGCAGAATCACGTTTCATATTCATAATATATCCCTCCGTTCTAAAGACATTGATCGAACATATGATAGATTATAGCAAATTGAAGCTGGAATGTCAATAGATAAAACGAACGGCAGAAGCATCTTGGTTTGCGGCATTTGAAATGTGACAGGATCCCCCGAGATCAAACACTAAGTATGGCACAAAAATGCCACGCAAAAAATGTGCCCCCTAAAGCAACGCAAATACATTGGTTTTATAGGAAACGACAAGCATCCGAATGAAACCGGAGCATGTTTCTTTCGGAGCAAATATTCATATATATTATTATATTATTTAACCATATATCGAATTTTGGGGCTAATTTACCCCAGGCTATAATGACATGGCTTTTGAATTGTGGTATTATATGGTCAACAGGAAAAAAACAGTCTGAAAAGGAGTTGATACTGTGAATTATTACACGTCCAATCACGGCGCGACCATGAACAGTGAATCTTACTATCCGGTTAATTCCGGTAAACCGTTGAATGAAACAGCCGGTTTGTTCTCAGCTTTTTTCAAAGAAAAGAGAAAAGAACTTTGTGAGAAAATGAGCAGGAAGATATCGACAAAAGAGATCGGACTGATGCTGGATATTGACTATGAATCGTTCAGAAAGATCATCAATAAACAAAAGCAGACCAAAAAGCGGGACTGTATCATTGCGATCTGCACTGTGCTGGGATGTGATGGGACTGCGGCGAATGAGGCATTGAGTCTTTACGGTTTTCCGGAACTGGATGAATATCACCGGCGGGATGAGATCATATGGGATGCGCTTATAAAGAATTCTGATTCGCCGTTATCTGTTGAGGAGCTCAATGATTTGCTCACTGCGGAAAGCTTTGCGCCGCTGGATATTTATACGCATCGCAGTACTGAAAAAAAAAGTGTTCCCTTATAAACTTGTCAGACGGCAGTTTCAATGCACGCTGGAAGGCATCGGGCAAGTCAATGATCCGGACTGCTTCCTTGATCTGCGCTATGATACAGAATGCTTCTACAATATGCGAACCTGTATGGAGTATCTCGGCGGCGGAAGGCTCTTTGAGGTCTGCATTCAATATGAAGGATCGCACCGCGATGACGTTTGCAGTGTCGGATTCGACTACAGTCATATGGAATCGAACGGCTGCCGAAAGAGTACCAGATACAGAATGACAGTGTACTGGACAAAAACCGCATGCCGGAACTGCAGCGTCTTGCACCGGAAGCGGACTGCAAATATCATGAACTCTTTGAAGAACTGGATGCCGCAGAGGAAAAAGAGAGCAGAAGAATCTGGAGTATGCTGCTGGACA
>CAMHUJ010000026.1 GCA_946188175.1 uncultured Ruminococcus sp. | reverse complement strand
TGTGCCTGTTTCGGCGCACGAAAAATCAAACAGATTTCCGTTTATGAGCTGATGACGGAGTAAGGAGCAAATATGAAATATCAGATTGTACCGATACTGGCTGCGGCAATGCTGCTTACCGGCAATGCCGCGGCGGATGTCCGTGCCGCAGCTGCGGTGCCGGAGAATCAGCCGCAGGAAACGGCGGATACGCTGATCGGAATCGGCTCCGTCAGCAAAATCTTCGTGACGGCTGCCGTCATGCAGCTTGCAGATCAGGGAAAAATCGACCTCGACGCACCCGTGACCGATTATCTGCCGGAATTCCGTCTGGCAGACAGCCGGTATCAGAAAATCACCGTGCGGATGCTGATGAACCACCGCTCCGGACTCATGGGCTCCTATTACCATGGCGATATTCTGCTCGATGACAGAAGCACGGCGCTGCATGACAGCTTCCTGCAAAAAATCAGCGGTGAACGGCTCAGGGCAGAGCCCGGTGCATACGGCGCATACTGCAACGACGGCTTCGAGCTGCTTGAACTGATCGCGGAACATGTCAGCGGCGAGGATTTCACAGACTACATCGAAAAGCATATCTGTAAACCGCTTGGATTGCAGCAGACCGGTACGCCGCTGAATGCCTTTCAGACGGCGGAACAGGTGCCGGTCTATCACAGAAAAGCGGAAATGGCGCCGGATTACTGCATGACAATCGGCAGCGGCGGTATCCTCTCGACCGCAAAGGAGCTCTGCGAATTCGGCAGCGCTTTCTTCTCCGGAAATACGGCGCTGCTCTCGGAAACCGCAAAGGATGCAATGCGCACGCGCAGCACCGGTGATCCCTATGAGGACGGCTTCGGGCTCGGCTGGGATTCTGTCGGCACGGCGGATTATGATGCAGCCGGTGTACAGGTCGTCAGCAAGGGCGGCGATCTGGTGTATCAGCATGCAGAGCTGCTTGTCGCTCCGGATGAGGAGATCAGCGTCGCGGTGCTCTCATCAGGCGGCAGCAGCAGCAGCAATGCCCTGCTTGCCGAAGCGCTGCTCGATATTGCGCTGGAGGAGAAGGGCATTCCGGTGCAGCACAGCAAGCCGCAGAAGCAGACGCTCCGCGGCAGCGTGCCGGAGAAATATCTCAAATATGAGGGGATGTATGCTGACAGCAGAGGCATCTGGCAGCTGACATTCCCGCAGAAGCAATATGCAAAGCTCGCCCCGCTCTCTGACCCCGATGAGGATGATATGAACTTCTGCCCGACGGTTTCCGGCGCATTTGTCAGAATGAGCGGCGATATCGAGGCAGGACATGCCGTACAGGCGCCGGAGCAGACTATGATGCGCTTCCGCGAAAAAAACGGTCAGGTCTATCTGACGAGCGAATCCTTTTCCGGCGATGAAAACACCGGCTATCTGCACTACGCCGAAACCTATCAGATGCAGCAGATCAGGCAGAATCCGGTCAGCACGGATGTACAGAATGTGTGGGATGCACGCGGCAGGCAGCACTGGTATCTCGTCAATGCAGACCGGTCCGACAGCAGCTATGCAGACTTAGCCGTCTACCGGCTGAATGTCGCCGCGTCCGGCGGCTATGTCAATCAGCTTCGCATTCTGGACGCAGATCATGCAGAGTCGGTTCTGCATATCCCCTCCTCCGCCAGCCGCGACCAGACGGATATCCGCATCCGGCAGGAAAACGGGCATGAGGTTCTCTCGCTCACCGCAGCAGGCTCGGATTATATTCCCGCAGATGCAATCCCTTTGCTGCCTGCGGACTGCTCCGCGGTGCAGTTGACAACCGGCGCAGCTTCGTGGTATAATGTCGGTGAGCAGACAAACCGTGTCCTGACGCTGGATATTCCGCCGCGTGCCGCCGTATATGTCTTTGACGCGCGCGACCGTATGACATATGCAAGCTATATGAAGGATTACGGAAAAACGGTTCCGCTGCCGTCCGGCGGCAGAATCGTGTTCATCGGCGAAACCGGTGCAGCAGTCGGCATCAAACAGGAATAAGGAGTGTGTCCATGAAATATCAGTGTCTGGTAATCGACGACGATGAAACGATTGCGGAGAATACCGCAGAATATTTCAATATGTTTGATATCAGCACGGCATATGTCACAGGCTATGAAGCAGCGGAGGCGTTTTTGCAGGCGCATACCGTCTCACTGCTGCTGCTCGACATCAATCTCGGCGCACGCTCGGGCTTTGAGCTGTGCAAGCAGATCCGCAAGAATTACGATATGCCGATTCTGTTTATCAGCGCCCGCACCGGCGACGACGATATCCTGACTGCGCTGCGGTTAGGCGGCGATGATTACATCACAAAGCCATTTTCGCTGAGTATTCTGCTTGCAAAGGTGCAGGCGATTCTGACACGTTACGAAAAAGCAGCGGAGGCAGCGCGGGCTGTCTCCGCGAAAACGGTTTCCGGCGATGCACCGGCGCAGATTCCGATTCGGGAAAATGTGTATCTTGATACCGGACTGCATCAGATCATCCGCGGCGGAGAAGCTGTCGGCTTAAAGGCAATGGAATACAAAATGCTGCGCTATCTGCTGGAAAACCGCGGCAGAGTCGTGACAAAGGATGAATTTCTGGAGAATGTCTGGGAGGATACCTTCATCGGCGAAGGGACACTTCCGGTGCATATCCGGCATCTCAGGGAGAAAATCGAAGCAGACCCCGGCAACCCCGTGCTCATCCGGACAGTCTGGGGCGTCGGCTATATCTTAGGAGAATGAAACAGCGATTATGAAGCATTATCTGCGGTTTCTTGCGGCTGCTGCGGCGGTGTGCGCGGTCTGCATCCTGCTGCTCATTTCGGCGCCGGGCAGAATCCGGACGCAGGGCAGGGATGTTGTCCGGCTCAATGATCTCGTGCAGACGGTCAATGAACATTTCACGCAGCCGGAAACGCTGGCAGCACGGTATCCCGATACGGCGCTGCTGCTCTTTCAGCCGGACGGTACTCTGCGCTGGAAATCGCCGGAGGCACCGGAGGATATCCGGAATATGACGGATGCGGTGAAGCGCGGCTGCATCTGCATGGCGCTGCACGACGGCGAACGCTTCCTCGGGACGGTTGCCGTCCCCGACCCCGTGCTCACGGAATATGATTCGATCCAGCGGCGGATGCTTGTTACGGCGGCAGTCATTCTCATGGTACTGCTGCTTTTATGCGCTGCGGGTATCTACTATATCCGGCAGCGGATCGTGCTGCCGTTCCGGCGGATGCGGCAGTTTTCGGAACAGATTGCGCAGGGCAGGCTCGATGAACCGCTGCATATGGAAAAGGCAAATCTGTTCGGCAGCTTTACCGAGAGCTTTGACATCATGCGAGAGGAGCTGCGTGCGGCAAGGGCGCGTGAAGATGCGCTGCGGCTGCGCGAAAAAGAGATCGCGGCACAGCTCAGCCATGACATCAAAACGCCCGTGACCGGCATCAAGCTGATCTGCGAGCTGCTCGCGGTCAAAACCGATGACCCCTATACCAGAGGAAAAATCGCGCAGATCAATGAGAAGGCGGAGCAAATTCATGTGCTCGCAGGCGATCTGCTGACTGTTTCGCTCGATGAAATCGGCGAAATGCGCGTCGCCTGCACCGATATGCAGTCCTCGGAGCTGCCTGCGCTGGCTGCGGCACATGATCCGCGCGGTCTGATTCATGCGGAGCCTGTGCCGGACTGCCTGATTTCCGTGGATAAGGGCAGACTCTCGCAAGTGCTCGGCAATCTCATCAGCAACTCCTATAAATACGCAGATACGCCAATTTCGATACATTACGAATTCTGCGGCGATCATCTCCGCATGGATATTTCGGATACGGGCGGCGGTGTACCGACAGAGGAGATTGATCTGATCACGTCGAAATATTACCGCGGCAAATCCAATTCCGGCGGCAAGGACGGCGCAGGACTCGGACTGTATATCTCCGGTGCACTGATGCAGCGCATGGGCGGACAGCTGATCTGCGAGAACCGCAGCGGCGGACTGACGGTTTCGCTGCTTCTGCCGCTGTCATGAGCATGGGATTCCGCTGCGCCCGCCCGTTTATCTCCGCATACAAATCCAAAAAACATTGCCCCGAAGCGCTTTCGTACGCTTCGGGGCAATTCTTCTTTCTATGAACCGCTCAGTTGAGGCAGATGCGGTTTCTGCCGTCGGTCTTTGCATTGTAGAGCGCCTGATCGGCACGCTCGAACCACGATTCGAGCACATCCTCCCGGCGAAGCATCGTCGCACCGACACTGCATGTGATCGAGCCGACGCCCTCAAAGCTGCCCTCGGCAATCGCAATCCGCAGCATTTCGGCGGTCTGTTTCAGGTGTTCCTCATCCGTGCCGTAAAGCACCGCGGCAAACTCCTCGCCGCCCCAGCGTCCGACTGCTGCATTCGTTCCGCTGAGCTTCTCATTGATAATCTCCGCAAAATGCTTCAGCGTCGTATCACCGACTGCATGTCCGAAGCGGTCGTTGACGGATTTGAAATGGTCAATATCCAGAATCATCAGACCGATCGGCATGCCTGCCTTATGCGACTGCTCCATTGCATTGCAGATCTCGGTCTCGATACGGCCGTGATTGAAGATCTGCGTCAGCGGGTCTCTCGATGCAAGCTCCTCATAATGCTTCAGGGTCGCCTTCATTCTCATGGTCGTCTCGTGGATATTCTGCACCATATAAACGAAACGGAAATCGTTTTCGTTATTGGTCTCCATGCGGCTGAAAATCAGCTTGACCCACTGGAAAATACCGTCAAGATTGATCATCTGCAAATCGAACGATTCCACATGACCCGGCTTGAAATGTGTACGCAGATACTCCGGAGAGGAATGCTCCAGAAACAGCGCCTTATCATCCTCCCAGATCATATTGACGATCATATCGCGCCATGCCGAATAGCTGATATCATAATTCAGCGCATCATCCGAAACCTCGGTCAGGGACACGCTGCTCGTTGTATCACGCACAAGATCAAACGCCATTGTAAACACATAGATGTTATTCTGGATCGTGCTGACCTTGTTTTCTGTTTCTTCGTCCTTCTCCTTGACGCTCTCGTCAAGCTCATCAAGCAGGAACAGGTACCGGTCCTCCTCGCCGACCGGCTGCACCGACATCTGCACAAGATGCGGAACCTCACCGATCATCAGCTTTAGGCGCTTGCTGTACTTGCCGGCAAATTTGCTCATATTCGGCACAAAGACACTGTATGAATCCGTAATCTCTCTGCCGTCCGAACTGTAATGGAACCACAGCGTCCGCACAAGCTCCTCGTAGGTGCCGCTTTCAGCTACAACATTCTGAAAAATGCCTCTGCGCACCAAAGCACGGTAGCTGTCGGCTGCTCTGTCCGCAATCAGGACTGCTCCGACCGAATCCGCGTAATACGCTAACGCCTGCTCAAATGTGACATCGTTGATACTATGCATAACACACCTTCCTTTTCTTACAGTCAATCCGCTTGAATGTCCGGCTTCTGCAAATGCCGTTCAAAATATGCTTACATTATAGCACATCACACAGAAAAATTCAATAGGTAAACGAAAAAAACTAAAAATAGCTGTAAATCTTGCAGAATCAGCCGCTGCGTTTCATGAAATACGCATTGCCGGCAGCCCCCTTTCGGAACAGGATATTATGTACATAATTATTATACCACAATATGTTATTTTTGTCAAGCGTGTATACAAATTGTATGATATTGCCGCGATTTTATCTTTTGTATAGCGTGTAGCAGCCGGCTGAACTGACACGCGGCAGATCAGACCGGGTTCTCTGCATGATCACACAGTCTGCATCCGGCTGTCATCTGTATCATGAAACGGATATGCAGCAATATATGACAAGCAGCAGGGAAATCTCCGCAATAATCGGGCTGTACTGCGATCATTCGTGCTTGCAATCTGCGGCGGAAAATGATATAATAATATCGTTCAGCGCTCCGATTCAGGGAGCACCGCCTATTGCAAAAGGAGTATTTATGAAACTGACGCGCTACACATCCGCACTGGCAGCTTTCCTGCTGCTGACCGCCGCAGCACAGTCCATTCCGGTCTCTGCATTCCCCGCTCCTGCCGTCCGCTCCGGCATTGCCGCAGAAGAAGACACGGCACCGGCTGATGAAACGCAGAAACCGCTCGCCGAGGGCACAATCGGCGAAACGATCACATGGACACTCGATGCAGAGGGAACTCTCACGATCACCGGCTCCGGCGATATGGCTGCCGGTACGGGCAATCTCTTCGGCTCCAATGCCGGAAAGATCAAAAAAGCTGTCATCAAAAATGCAGACAGCAAAAACGTGATCACCGCAATCGGCGCTGCACTGTTCAAGAACTGTATCGCGCTCGCAGACGTCACGCTCCCGAGCACCGTCACGACAATCGGCTCTGAAGCGTTTTTAAGCTGCACTGCCTTGCAGAAGATCACGCTGCCGGACACGCTGCAATCCATCGGCGCGAGCGCATTCGCTTACAGCGGGCTGACCGAAGTCAATCTCCCGGGCTGTACAATCGGCAATGCGGCATTCTACGGCTGCGCATCGCTGAAAAACGTGACAATCGGCGAGGGTACCGAGCTGCTCCCTTCCGAATGCTTCCGCAAGTGCACCGCACTGGAATCCGCAACACTGCCGGATTCGCTGAAAGAGATCGGCTGCGGCGGATATTCCGAGCAGGGTGCATTCAGTGAATGCGCCCTGCTGAAAAAGGTCTCAATCGGCAAGAGCATCGAGAAGATCAATCAATATGCTTTCCGCACGACCGGCGAAGGACTTGAAGTCACCTTCCGCGAAGGCGTCACGGCGATTCCGGCAAACAGCTTCAAAAACCGCACCGAGCTTGCAAAGGTCATTCTGCCCGATACGCTGACCGCAATCGGGCAGGAGGCGTTCTGCGGATGCAGTTCGCTCTCCGGCTGTGTCTTTCCGGAATCACTCAAAGAGATCGGCAGCAGCGCTTTCTACGAAAGCGGTCTGACCGAAGCGGTACTCCCCGGCTGTACGCTCGGAAACGCTGCATTCTATGGCAGCAAATCGCTGAAAACCGTGACAATCGGCGAAGGTACCGAGCTGATTCCCTCTGACTGCTTCCGCAAGTGTACCGCACTGGAATCCGTCACGCTGCCGGATTCGCTGATAGAGATCGGCTGCGGCGGATATTCCGAGCAGGGTGCATTCAGTGAATGCGCCGCGCTGAAAAAGGTCTCAATCGGCAAGAGCATCGAGAAGATCAATCAATATGCTTTCCGCACGACCGGCGAAGGACTTGAAGTCACCTTCCGCGAAGGCGTCACGGCGATTCCGGCAAACAGCTTCAAAAACCGCACCGAGCTTGCAAAGGTCATTCTGCCCGATACGCTGACCGCAATCGGGCAGGAGGCGTTCTGCGGATGCAGTTCGCTCTCCGGCTGTGTCTTTCCGGAATCACTCAAAGAGATCGGCAGCAGCGCTTTCTACGAAAGCGGTCTGACCGAAGCGGTACTCCCCGGCTGTACGCTCGGAAACGCTGCATTCTATGGCAGCAAATCGCTGAAAACCGTGACAATCGGCGAAGGTACCGAGCTGATTCCCTCTGACTGCTTCCGCAAGTGTACCGCACTGGAATCCGTCACGCTGCCGGATTCGCTGAAAGAGATCGGCTGCGGCGGATACTCCGAGCAGGGTGCATTCGCGGAGTGTCAGGTGCTTGCAGATGTCACACTCGGCAGGAGCATGGAGAAGATCAATCAAAATGCATTCCGCGCAGTCAGTGAAGATCTGACGGTCACATTCCGCGAGGGCATCACGGCGATTCCGGATCATATGCTCGACAAAACCGCTGTCTCGAAGCTCATCCTGCCGAAATCGGTTGCAGAGATCGGTCCGGATGCGGTTTCCGGATGCAGCAGCTTGCAGGAAATCGTGATCAGCGCGGCAGACTGCAAGATTGAAGATTCGGAAAAGACGATTCCGGCATCCGCTGTCATTACGGCGGCAGAGGGCAGCACCGCACAGCAATATGCCAAAAAATATGAGCGCGCATTCAAGGAAGACCTGCTGCCCGGCGATCTGAACGGCGACAAGGTCATCAGCGCGGACGATGCGCAGCTCGTACTGACCGCTTATACCGAGGCGCTCGCAGGCATGGAAATGAACCTGACCGCGGCGCAGATCAAAGCCGGAGACATCGACGGCAACGGCATCATCAGCGTCGAGGATGCACAGTATATCCTCACCTACTACACCGAAAATACCGTCGCCGGAAAGGATATCACATGGGATGATATCCTCCCGAAGAAGGATACAAAAGCATAATACAAGCAGAGGGCGCGACGACTGACCGCGCCCTCTGTTTTTTGTCTTCCGCTGCATTTCACATAGTTTTCATAGTAACATAACGGGGCGTTCACCCGTTTTCAGCGTCAGTTCAGCGATCTCCGGTATAATGACATGCGGAAAGAGGTGATATCATGGATTTCAGACACGAAATAAAGCATTTGATCAATTATTCCGATCTCCTGACGATCCGGCAGCGGCTCTATGCGGTCGCCTATCCCGACCCGCACGCAATCGCAGGAAAATATTTGATCCGCAGTCTGTACTTTGACAATGCGGCGGACAAAGCGCTGACGGAGAAAATGAACGGTCTGCCGGTGCGCGAAAAATTCCGAATCCGCTGCTATAACGGCGATGCATCGGTCATTCATCTGGAAAAGAAAAGTAAGTTCAATTCTCTGGGCAGCAAGCAGAGCGCATCGCTCACGGCGGAGCAGGTTCAGCGCATCATCGACGGCGATACCGTATGGATGCCGGATACCGGCGTGCCGCTGATACAGGAGCTGTATTTCAAAATGAAAACACAGGGACTTGCTCCGAAAACAATCGTCGATTATACCAGAGAACCGTTCATCTATCCTGCCGGAAATGTCCGCGTGACGCTCGATTACAATGTCCGCAGCGGCATGCGGTGCACGGATTTCCTGAATCCGGACTGCGTGACGGTTCCGGTTTCGGATGCGATCATACTGGAAGTCAAATGGGACGGCTTCCTGCCGGATATCATTCGCGATGCAGTATCCCTTGCAGACAGGCGCGAGGGTGCGTTTTCCAAATATGCAGCCTGCCGAATTTACGGATAACAAAGGAGAAAAATAACCATGAGTTTCAGCGATGTATTCAAATCCAATTTTCTTGAGAATGTCACGAGCGTCAGCGTGTTCGATATGTTTCTTGCGATTGTGCTGGCGTTCGGACTCGGCATGTTCATCTTCCTCGTCTATAAGAAGACCTATTCCGGCGTGATGTATTCCTCCAGCTTCGGCACGACGCTCATCGCGCTGACCATGATTACGACCGTCGTGATTCTTGCCGTGACAAGCAATGTCGTGCTGTCGCTCGGTATGGTCGGCGCCCTGTCGATTGTCCGTTTCCGCACGGCGATCAAAGAGCCGCTCGATATCGCGTTTCTGTTCTGGTCGATTGCGGTCGGTATTGTTCTGGCGGCAGGCATGATTCCGCTTGCGGTCATCGGCAGCGTCATCATCGGCATCATTCTGCTCGTATTCGTCAACCGCAAATCGCATAAGAACCCGTATATCGTTGTCATCCGCTGCGACGGTCACGAGAGCGAGACCAAGGCAAAGGCATATCTCGAAGGACACACCGAGCGATGCGTCGTCAAGAGCAAATCCGCACAGAAGGGCTTTGTCGAGCTGAATCTCGAGGTCCGATTAAAAGACGACAACACCGACTTTGTCAATACGCTCAGCAATATGGAAGGCGTCAGCAGCGCGGTGCTCGTCAGCTACAACGGCGACTATATGGCATAAGGATGTGATACCATGTCAGCACATAAAAGCATTGACAAAATCTGCATTGTAATTACGGCGCTGACCCTGCTCCTGACGGTGCTGTTCTGCAACGGTCAGGCGTTCGGCATCGGAATCATGGCGCATGCAGCAGGCTATGAAAACCGGCTGTTTGACCGCAGCAGGGTGCATACGCTGGATATCGTCATGAACGACTGGGACAGCTTCCTCGAAACCTGCGAGAGCGAGGAATATTCGCCCTGCGCAGTCGTGATCGACGGAGAAGCCGTCCGGAATGTCGGCATCCGCGGCAAGGGCAATACCTCGCTGAGCTCCGTCCGGAACATGAACAGCAGCCGCTACA
>CAMHUJ010000025.1 GCA_946188175.1 uncultured Ruminococcus sp. | reverse complement strand
TATCTTGCATTGGAAAAAATCCGCTTTGGTGATCATCTGAATATAGAATACCGCTTGAACGCACATGGATTTCTGGTGCCGCCGCTTTCTGTCCAGCCGATCGTTGAAAATGCCGTCAAGCACGGACTGGGCAAAAAGAAGGATGGCGGAACTGTCATCATCGAAACTTTGGCTGATGAGTCCAGCGGGTATATCAAAGTCATGGATGACGGGACAGGTTTTGATCCTTCGCTCCTTAATGACCTGGATGAATCCCATATCGGTCTTGCCAATGTCAAAAAGAGGCTGGAACAGGTTCACGGCGACCTTGTTCTGAACTCTTCCCCCGGCGGCGGGACAACGGTCACCATCACGATCAGGAGACAAAAAGCATGAAAATCTTAGCTATCGACGATGAAGAACTTTCTCTGGAAGGTTTGACGGATGCCATCCGCAAGGCTTGTCCCCAAGCGGATCTGCACGCCTTTCAATCTGCCCGGGACGCACTGAGATATGCCTCCCGCGATATACCTGACATTGCGTTTCTGGATATTGAAATGCGGGATATGAGCGGGATCGAAACTGCTTCAGAACTGCTTAAAGAAAATCCGAAAATGAACATCCTCTTTGCAACCGGTTACCAGGAATATATGCCGGATGCCTTTTCGCTTTATGCAAGCGACTATATCATGAAGCCCGTGACCGAACAGGCGGTTGTGCGCGCACTGAGTCATCTGCGCTATCATGCCGTGCCGCAGCCGGAGCAGCACAGCTTGCAGGTACAGTGCTTCGGCAGCTTCGAGGTCTTTCATGCGGGCAAGCCGCTCAAATTCACACGGCAGAAATGCAAGGAGCTCTTTGCTTATCTGATTGACCGGCACGGCGCCGTTTGCAGCAGCGATATGATCATCGGCAATCTCTGGCCGGAGGACAGCGCCACGGAAACACGCAAGAGCATGGTCCGGACGATCACCGCCGAGCTTGCCAAAACACTCCGGCAGGCGGATGCGGAGGATGTGCTCATCCGGATGCAGGGCGGCATCAGTGTCGATATCAACCGGCTCGACTGCGATTACTACCGCTTCTTAAACGGCGATCCGCTCGCGCTGCATGCCTTCCACGGCGAATATATGACACAATATGATTTTGCCGAGGAGACCCGTGCCGCACTCTGGCAGCAGCTTCCTTCCGCGGATTGATTTCCGGTGCGCCTTTGGTGCGCCGGATACCGTATAATAATATACGGTCATTGTAATATGCCTGTGTTTCCTGTATGGCAGGAAATGCGGGCTGATTTTTTTGGCCGGAAACAAAAGAGACCGCCTGCGGCAAAGAGCGCGCACTCATATAAAAGTTTTAAGCCATAGTATTTCTGATGTAAGGTCAGAGATACTATGGCTTTTCTGTTCACAGCTGAAAGGAGCTGCGCTATAATTGTTACTGACATAAATCGGAATCTGTCGGCAGCGGAGTTCTCCGGCGTCCTGATTCGTCCGTGCTCAACTGCCGCGCTGCTTCTTATGCGCAGCCTTGCAGGCATACATCCGGCGGTCGGCTTCTTTCATCTGCGTCTCGAATGTCTCCTTCTCCGATGCCGGAAAACATACATAGCCGATGCTCGCCGAAATATCATACGGTCTGCCCGTCTGAGCGGCATTCTTTTCCGCAAGAATCTGCTCAAACGCCCGACTCCGGTTCTCTCCGTCCTGCTCCGTCAGCTGTCCGGCTGCGATCAGCACAAATTCATCACCGCCGACCCGCACTGCAATATCATCCGCTCCGGCAATCGTCCGGATCGCTTCCGCGATTGTCATGAGTCCGACATCGCCGTGCTCGTGTCCGTAGTGATCGTTGATATATTTGAGCCCGTCCATATCAATCACCCAGATGACAATACGCTCATCCGGCTGTACCTGCGCAATGCGGCGCTGATATACAATCTCCATGCCGCGGCGGTTCAGCAGTCCGGTCATGGAATCGCGGATCGAATAATCCAGCAGCCTGCCGACAACTCTGATCATTTGCAGCGAATTGTTCACGTTCCGCAGCCACAGCGTCGAGACTTCATCCGCAGAGCGCTTCGCATCCATTGCCGTTTGCAGCACGGCATATCCGATTGTATCGTCGCTGAAATGCGAAGGCAGAAAATAGAAGGCGACCGGTTCCCCGCGCGGTTCATCCAGCGCAGGAAGCATCTGCTTTGTCGGGAAGCTGTATGCCTCCGAATCCACGGCATACCGGCTCTCCGCCTCGCTCTCCGATTCATTCTGCGGAATGCAGCGGATCACACAGCGCATCTGCTCCGGATAACCGGCAAAGCACTGGCTTTCCGGATCGCTCCAGTCACGCCGGAGCACCAGATAAAACCGACGGTATGGCTGAAGCAGATAGGAGACATCGGTGATCGTCTGCAAAATCTGCTCCTTATCGCGGATCACAGACAGTGTCTCAAACATATAGCTCTCGTGAAGCCCCTGCATGTCGTTGACCGTCAGGCTGCCGTCCGGATTTCGCTTGCGCTCGTTCGGATTGAAGCCCGAGCCTTGCAGCCGGCGCAGCTCATCCGCATTCTGCACGCAGCCGCAGCTCGCACCGATCCACACACCGTAATGCGGCTGCTGCTCGATCTCCGCTTCCGGCACCGACGGCTCGATCTGTGCATGAACCAGATTGACCGCCCGCGCAGCCATGCTGTATACATCGGGATTATAGGTCGTAATACTGACCGTATTGAAGATCGCATCTTTGGTTGCATCATAGCCGGTAACGCGCACCTGCTCCGGCACGCCGATGCCCTCTGCGATCAGACGGTTTGCCAGTCCGATTGCCATATAATCATTGGCACAGACCACCGCATCCGGCATGGGCACTTCACCCGAGAGCAGCCGGTTTGCGAACGCCTCGCCGCCGGTATACCAGAAATCGCCGTAGAACACATTGTCCTCGGATGCATCCAGCCCCTCTGCCTGCATCTGCGCGCAGAACGCTTCCGCACGCGCCTCGGAGACCGGATAATCCTTCGGGCCGGTAAGCATATACAGCGTCCGGCACTGATGCGCCTGCACCAGATGCGCCGCCACCTGCCGGATCGCCTTCCGGTCGTCGGTATATACGACCGGATAATCCGCAAACGGCAGATCAAGCGAAATGACCGGCTTGCTGCAATGCTGTCTGAGATTGGCTTCCAGCTGCGCCAGCACTTCAAACACCTGATCCTCGACCAGCGCGAGCGATGCCACCAGAACCGCATCCACCAGATCGTAATTGATCAGGCGAAAAATATTCAGCTCACCCTTCAGATACGTCTTGTCCGGATGACAAACCTTGACCATAGTACTGAATACAAGCAAATCGTAATCATATTTCGCGCACTGATTCCGGACGCCGGTTATGACCGACTGGGAATAATCCGCACCCGGATCGGATATCAGCAGGGCAATACGCCTGCGCGGAACATCGTTTTTCAACAACAGCCCCTTCTTTCTCAAAGATTTCTTTCTGTCCGGATCACAGTCCGGTTTCATTCGGTTTATTATATATTTTATCAAGTCTCGAAGGAAAAGTCAAGAGACAAATCCTGAATATTTGAGACATCCTGCGCCGGATTATGCCTCCGCTTCTGCCGGAAGCGCCGGATCGGCGTCGCGAATCAGAAGACCGAAGGTACCGCCGCCGCTGTTGACGGCAATGACCGGCGATGCCTTCTGGAAATAAATCCGCTCGAATTTCATCCGCTTCTCAACCTGTTGCCGGATCCATTCCATATCCTTGTTTGTAATTCCGACATAGGTCACGAACAGGATGCGGCGGTCAATTCCGGACGGCGACCGCAGTACGGAGCGGATATACCGTTTCCAGACCGCTTCGCGCGCACCGAAATACACCTTGCCGACGCCCATTTTGCCGCGCTTCAGGACAAGCACCGGTCTTGCCATGAGCGCCTTTGTCACACCCGCAACCCGCGTGCTCACCTGCTCTGCACGCGCCGGATATCCGGATGCAAATTCCGCAAGCATTTCCAGATAAAAGCCTTCATCCTCCGCGCAGTATTTCATGCCCTCTGCCGGATTCAGTCCGCAGGCGGCAAGCTGCTCCCGCACGGAGGGCGCAGATCCGGCTGCCGGCTGCTCCGACTCTGCTGCCGGATAGGTCATCACCGACTGCCGCAGCACTCTCCGCAGGACACGCTCCAGATCCATGAGATCAATCGGCTTACTGACAAAGCCGTCAAAACCTGCCGCAAGGAAGGTCTCTCTCGCCGAGCTGACCGCATTTGCCGTCAGTGCAACAATCGGAATCTCTGCATATGCCCTGTCGGACCGGATCCGCTTCATCGCCTCGACGCCGTCCATTCCCGGCATCATATGATCCATAAAGACAATGTCAAATCTGTTCTCCCTGCACAGGTCAACAGCTTCCGCGCCGGAATCCGCAGTCGTCACCTTCATGCCGTAGCGCCTGAGAATATTCTGCGCAACCGTCAGATTCATCGGTTCATCATCGACAACAAGCACATGCGTCCCCGGGAAGCTGATGCGTTCATCCAGCTCCGTCATATCGCGTTCGGCATTCAGCACCGCCGCTACCGGAAAGCAGTAAAACGGCTTGAGCATGATCCGCGCCTGTGAATCCGGCGGCAGCTTGAAATCCGAATTTGCCACAACAACCGTAATCACCTTCGCGGCAATGGATTCTATCAGCTCCGGTGCGGTTGCATATTCCTCCTCCGCGACAAACAGATGCGTCAGCTGCACGGACGCAAGCAGCTTTTTCAGATTCGCAACATGATCGACACGGTGCATCTGTACACCGAAGCCCTTGACAATATTGTGAATCATCATGTTATAGTATTCGCGCACATTCGGGTTCGCGTATTTATCCAGATGCAGAAACGCACCGAGACAGAGCTTCTCCGGCCTGGAAACAGACATGCAGCTTGCCGACTCGACAACCTTCTGCGGCAGACTGACGCTGACCGAGGTACCCTTGCCCAGTTTGCTGCTGACCGTGATAAAGCCGCCGAGTGCTGCCGTAAAGCCCTGCACAATCGTCATGCCGAGGCCAAGACCGCCGCCCTGCCGGTTTCTGCCGGAATCCGCCTGATAATACCGCTCGAAAACCCGTTCCTGCTCCTCCGCAGTCATGCCGATGCCGGTATCCGTGACCTTAATCAGCAGATTGACGCCGTAGGTCTCCGGAATCGTATACAGCCGGACATAAACGCCGCCCTCACGGGTATACTTCAGACCGTTCATAATCAGATGCCGCAGGATTTTCCGCAGCTTGCCGATATCGGTGTTCATCACGGACGGAATCGCCGGATCCACGTCGATCACAAGCTCAAGCTCCTTCGGCTTGAACGGACGGATCTCCTCAACCAGATCGTTCAGCACCGAGGAAAGCATATAATCCTCATAATGATTGGACAGCTTTTTGCGGTCGGTCTCGGTAAAATCCAGAATATCGCCGATCTGCTCCGCAACCCTTCTGCCCGCCTCGCGGACGGCGATCAGATTCGTCCGGCGCTCTGCATTTTCCTCCTCGTCGATGCAGATGCCGGTCAGACCGATGATCGCATTGATCGGCGTGCGCGTTTCATGCGAGACATTCGCAAGAAAATCGTTCAGTCTGTCCGTTGCATCCGTCAGCTTTTCGATCTCTGTCTCGGAATGCTCGACGACCTCCGTCCATTTCTCGATGATCCTGCGCGATACCACGCCGATCACCGTGATCACGGCAATGTTCATCAGCGCGCGCGAAATCATAAGCGTGCTGAATTTCTCGCCGTCCCGCCATATCATCAGCAGCCCGTAGCCGAAGGTCAGATAATAGACGAACTGCAAAAACGTAATCAGCGGCTTGATGCACGCCATGGTATACAGCATCATGATCAGCGACATTACCGCGACCGTGTCGAATACGCTCGTCCGGTGGCTGCCGTAATAGAAAAACGCAAACATGACGAATGCCGTATTCATCCGGAGCCGCTGCCTGTCCGTCAGCCGCTGCTGAATATGCAGCGCCCACGCAAATACCACGCCGATTGTAATCGGAATCAGCGGCCAGAGTTCCCATGAAAGCAGAAACGCCTCGATTCCCATACGGAACCGGAGCGGTTTCTTTATAATCGGTGCTGCTCAGGCAGCCTTGAATACGACCTCATAGTCGCCCTTGCCCTCCTGCATAGAGTCAACCAGATCTCTGATGACCTTCTGTGCTCTTTCGCCGGACAGCTTCAGAATATCGCTTTTTTTTGCCATTTCGATGCCCTTGTCCTTGATCTGCTTGCGCAGTTCATTGTGCTGCGCCTGCGAAAGCCGGTTGAAGATCGACTGATCGTCTATGCACACCTTGATGCTGTCCTCGTCCAGCGCATTGGACAGGATTTTCGCTTCCGGCATGCGGACCGTCACACGCTTTTTTGCATGGTCGCATTCAATCTTCACCTCGGACAAATCAATCCCCGCTTTCACCGTGCCGTCCATGGAGATCGCAACGGTCGTTCCGGTATACGGAATCACAATATCCGTTCCCGGCAGCTTATCGCCCTTGTAAAAATGCAGCCCGACATTGTTATACTGATATTCGATTGTCGCAAGCTCGCTGATTTCCGCGAGCTTCGAGGATACCTCTTTCGCATCCAGAATGTAATTATCCCGCTGGAACCAACGGTCGAATTTATCCTTCAGACCGGAGATCGCCTTGCCGATATCGCTTTTCTCCCTGATCTCAATGCCGTATTCCTCTGCCAGACCGTCGATCGCAGCCTGCATCGAAAGCTCCGCCTCCTGCGCAGCTTTCAGCTCCTGCCGCAGCGATTCCGTTCTCTTTTTGTGCCAGATCAAACCGGCACAGACCGTGATCGCGGCAGCAATGACAATGATCCCGATTTTCTTTGCAGTATCTTTCATTTCAACATTCTCCGTTTCAGCGTGGGGGTGTTCGGAATGCTTCCTTACTTTGCAGCTTCAAATTTGACCGTATAGGTCTCCTTGATGCCGGGCGTTGCGAAGATAATGCTCTGAACGAGCTGCTCCGCCTTTTCGGATGCCTGATCGAGCAGCTTATTGTCTATGGCATTTTTCTCCGCCTGCTTCTTGATCTGGTCGCGCAGATCCTTGCTGTCCGTCAGCGTGATCTGATTCCAGACCGATTCATCCTCCTGATAGACCTTGAAGCTGTTTTCGTCCAGCTCATTCGAGAGGATGCGCGATTCCGGCATTTTGACCGTGATCGCCTTCTTATTCTCGTTGCAGTCGATCTGCACCTGCGAAAGATCAATGCCCGCCTTGATCGTACCGTCCATGGTGACAATCGCCGCCTTCTTCGAGAACGGCACCTTCCATTCCTTCATGAACGTGAACACGCGCGCGGAATCCAGCGTTCCGACATTTGTGTAGCGGTATTCGACCGACGCAAGCTCGCTGATGTTCTTGATCTCCTCCGTGACCGCGCCTGCGTTGAATACGACAACCTCCTCGGTCGTCAGCTCCTCGATCTGATCGAGCAGCGATTCCTTTTCATTTGTCAGCGAAAGATTGTCATTTTGCAGCGCATCTATGGTCTTTTGCAGGTTGAGATCGCTCTCGCGCTGCATATTCAGCTCTGCCGTCAGTGCAGCCATTTCGTTTTTATGTTTCGCGCTGAGTGCAATTACGCCGATGACCCCGATCAGGAGCACGGCTGCAACTGCTGCGATAATCAGTTTTACCTTCTTTGTCATTTCAACATTCTCCTTTTCACATCCGGCAGATGCCGCTGAATCCATTATATCACATGCCGGCGCCGATTGCAAGAGTCTCCGCCGGGTTGTCATGAATCTGATACCAAATTGCAATCTCCCCGCATGCACAGCAAAACGGCATCCTCCCTGTCCGGAGAATGCCGTTTCCTGATTATAAAATGATTGGTTCAGCAGTGCTTTGCTTCCATCCAGAAGCCCGTGATGCCGTTGTACACGAGAATCACGCCGATCATCCGGACAAGCGTTGTCACCGCAGAAAACGGGTTCAGGCAGATCATCGCACCGCAGACGAGCGTAATCGCAGAGAATACGAACATCATGCGCGCGGCAGGATCGCCGGACCGCTTCGCTGCCAGTGCGTGCATCAGATGCACCATGCCGATCAGCAGAATGAGAATGCCCGCGAACAGCGGAAATACCGACGCAGCCTTCTCCGGACAGAGCATCACAAGAAAGCCTGCCCCGACTGTCAGCGCCGAGCTGACAAGCGCCGCATTGCCTGCCGCATGATGCAGCCGGCTGTGCAGCTGCGGCACGAACCGAAGCGTGCCGATCATAATCAGTACCAGTCCGAAGCAGCGGACGAGCGTCGAAACCGCCGCGCCCGGCGCCAGAATCAGTACCGTCCCGAGCACTGCCAGAAATACGGCAGCTCCGGGCGTTCCGTCCTTAATTTGAATCATGTGAATTCCCCCTTGTGTTTTGTGTTCCATTCTCTTTCAGCGGCAGAATTCTGTTCGATTCTATTATATTACGAAAAGGAATATTTTGCAAGCGTTTTCATCAGATGTTCATATGATTTTCAATTTTCCGTCGAAACCGGCGCGAGCCAGCCCTCCAGTCTGTTCTGTTCGATGCGGCTGTGCAGCGCGGCGGAAAATGCAGGCAGCGCATCCGCCAGATACTGCAACAGCGCCGGATAAACAGGCAGCAGCAGCGACTCAATGCTCTGCCGGATCCGGTCTGCAAGCTGCTCCGGCGGCAGACTGCCGTATTCCGCCTGCACCTCTGCAATCATCTCCGGCGTGACCTCTGCCGAAAAGCGCTCCTGCCCGCAGAGCAGCCGGATCACCCAGTGCCGCAGTACCAGCTCCGCAATATTCTCCGCGATCATATCAGGCGTTGTCAGGAAGCGCGCGGCATAGCGCTGCATCATCGCACAGATATCGTCTGCCGCAAACAGCTGCAAAAACGCGCCCTCGCTGCTCAGCGATGCATAATAGCTGCATACGCCGATCGCGCCGTTTTCCGTGATCTGTCTGCCGCAAAGCAGCGGATAGGAAAATGAGACATGCGTATCCTTTGCACGGAACCGTGCATCATACTGCGTGCAGAACTGCTCAAAATCCTTGAGCAGCGCCGCGAAAAATGATGTCTGCACGGGCTTTGTCAGCTTCCATGCGCGCCGGAAGTGCTCCTTCGCAAAATCATATGCGCTGATCGTCAGGACGGCGCCCTGCTCCAGCAGTGCCGTCAGCGGCTGTGTGCGCAGGGCTTCGAGTGCCTCTGCGTCGGATTCCAGTGTGAGCAGTGCCGCATCGAGCTGCGTGAATACAGAAGCATAAAACGCCTCTGCCTGCTTCCGCGTAACGGTCGCGCTTTTTCCGGCGGTATACTGTGCAGCGCGCTCCGCCGCAGCTTTATGCAGACCGTCGCGCAGTGCATTCAGCGTTTCCGGCAGCAGCAGACCGTTCTCCGCCGCATATTGCAGCAGATGCATCGTATAATCCTTATGCGGCAGCGGCGCATCCGGCAGACCGCCCTGCGGCATCAGCATATGTTCCGGCATCTTACTCCGCCTCCCTTCCGGCTTCTGCATCCTGCGATTCCCATTCCTCGGTCATCTGCATCCACTCCGCCTCCTGCTGTGCGCTCGGCAGCAGCAGCGCAGGATTCCGATACAGCGCCTCGGCAAGCTCCTCGGCAAATGTGCCGCGCGTATGCTGCTCGGACGGGTCCTGCACATAATCGCGCGTGAAATTGCCGAACATATCCTTGTGCATCTCCTCGCGGTAGGCGTAGTCATACTGCTCCTGCTCATATTCGGTTTCATATGTATCCTCTGCGGTCTCCTGCGCGATCTTATCCGCATAGAGCATCCGCAGTTCCGGATCACCGAGGTCTGCCTGGTGCTGTTTGCGCTCCGCCGCACGGACCTCCAGCAGCTTCCGCATCGCCGGAATGAGGATGCGCTCCGCCTGTGCGAGCATTTCCCCAGCATCGCCTGCACAGGTCGGGCTCGTATAGAACCGGTACATATAATCGAGGAGCGC
Source organism: uncultured Ruminococcus sp. (assembly GCA_946188175.1). Taxonomy (GTDB): domain Bacteria; phylum Bacillota; class Clostridia; order Oscillospirales; family Ruminococcaceae; genus Firm-04. The sequence continues at coordinate 483 of CAMHUJ010000025.1, read as the reverse complement.
GTTGTCCGAGAGCACACAGTCCGGATCGCCGCCTTCATCATAGAGCGCCTGCAAATCACCCTTGAGCTGATAAAACGCCTCGGTCAGCTCCGCAGCCTGCGCCGCATAGGCATTGCCGAAATACCCCGACGGCAGAAACCAGCGGATCAGCTTCGGCGTAATGCTGCCCCCGAACTGCACAAGCTCCGCCGACCGCACCGCCTTCTGCGCGGTCTGCATGAGCATTTCCGCATCCGCAGGCGTCAGCCGCAGACCGTAATACTGTTCGGCTTCACGGTTCGTCGCAAGAATCTGCGCTCTCTGCTCGGCAGGCGTCAGCAGCGCAAAGCCGTCGATTGCCAGTGAAAAATCCATGCCTACTCCTCTTTTCATTCTGTTGAAATACTCTTTTTATTATACACCATTGTCCGCCGTTTGTAAAGTGCAACCCGCCGCCCGTACACGGGCGGCGGGGTTGTATGCGGATTATTTGCAGTCTGCAAG
>CAMHUJ010000024.1 GCA_946188175.1 uncultured Ruminococcus sp. | reverse complement strand
CCGCCTGCGCCGATTGCGAGCATACCGAGACCGCCGCCGGTCGGGGTATGGGAATCGGAGCCGATCAGGGTCTTGCCCGGAATGCCGAAGCGCTCCAGATGCACCTGATGACAGATGCCGTTGCCGGGACGGGAGAAGAACAGACCGTGCTTCTTTGCGCAGCTGCCGATGAAGCGGTGATCGTCTGCGTTTTCAAAGCCGTTCTGGAGAGTATTGTGGTCGATATAAGCGACAGAGCGCTCGGTGCGGACGCGCGGTACGCCCATTGCCTCGAATTCGAGATAAGCCATTGTGCCGGTTGCATCCTGCGTCAGCGTCTGGTCGATGCGGATGCCGATTTCCGTGCCGCGGATCAGTTCACCCTCTACGAGATGTGCAGAGAGGATTTTTTCCGTCATTGTGAGTCCCATTTTGGATTCCTGCCTTTCATGCATAAATATACTCTTATATTTTACACCCAAAGGGGGCATTTTGTCAAGTGAATATTCTGAATTCCGCCGCTGCCGGAAGATATTTCATATGCAGAAACGGAATTCCTCCGCAGATACAAAGAAAACACTGTGCGGACCGGAACCCGCATTTTTTCGTATGCGAAATATTGCGAAAACGCTTGACAAACGCAGAATCGTCGGGTATAATGAAACTAATCATGCGGCGTATCCCGGTGCAGACAAGCATCGCACATACCCTCAGCCGCCGCGGCTGCCTTGTCTGCAAGAGACAGGGCATTTTTTCTGCCGCGGAAAAAGGAGGATGTGTATGAAGCTCACCTATGACATTGCGGACAAACCGCAGGGCGGCAAGCTCGTTGTGTTCGCACTCCAGCAGATGCTGGCGATTCTCGCGGCGACGATTGCCGTGCCGATGATCATCGGAAACGGTCTGACGCCTGCCGCAGCGATGTTCGGCGCCGGTGTCGGCACGATTGTCTATCTGCTGTTCACGCAGCGGAAGAGCCCTGTATTTCTCGGCTCATCGTTTGCATTTCTCGGCTCTATGGCAGCCGCATTTGCAGGCGGTGTTTCGATGCAGCTCGGTATGCTCGGTCTGATTCTCGGTGCAGCGCTGGCGGGGCTTGTATACGTCCTGATCGCGCTGATTATCAAGGCAGCGGGCGTCGGCTGGCTCAATCGGCTGATGCCGCCCGTCGTGATCGGTCCGACGGTTGCGATCATCGGACTGTCGCTTGCGGGAAATGCGGTCGGCGATTTGCAGAAGGGCGATGTCAGCATCCTCAGCGATACGGGCGAAAGCGTTCCGGCAGCCTCTCCGTATGCGGCGATCATCTGCGGACTGATCACGCTTGCAACGGTCATGCTCTGCTCGACCTACGGCAAAAAGATGATGAAGCTGATCCCGTTCATTCTCGGTATTCTCGCGGGTTATCTTGCTGCGGCGATCCTGACGGCAATCGGATATTCCGCAGGCATTGACGCACTGAAAATCGTCGATTTCAGCGTATTTTCAAATTACATGCTTGCAGACGGCGCCGTGACGGTCAATACATTTTTCAGCCTGCCGCACCTGACCTTTGCGGAAGCGCTGCGCGGCACCGGTGAATTTTCCGCATCCTATTTTGCAACGATCTTCGCGGCGTATGTTCCGGTCGCATTCGTGGTGTTTGCGGAGCATGTCGCCGATCATAAGAACCTGTCCTCGATCATCGGCAGAGACCTGCTCGAAACGCCGGGTCTGACGCGGACGCTGCTCGGCGACGGCATCGGCTCTATGGCGGGTGCATTCTTCGGCGGCTGCCCGAATACGACCTACGGTGAATCCATTGCCTGCGTGGCGATCACCGGCAATGCTTCCACGCTGACGATTTTCGCGGCGGCAATCGGCTGCATCCTGTTCTCGTTTATTACGCCGCTGGTTGCGTTTGTCGATTCGATTCCGGCATGTGTCATGGGCGGTGTTTGCATCGCGCTGTACGGCTTTATCGCAGTCTCCGGTCTGAAGATGCTGCAAGGTGTTGATCTCGGCAATAACCGCAATCTGTTTACCGCCTCCGTCATTCTCATCAGCGGCATCGGCGGACTGAGCCTGCATTTCGGTTCGGTGACAATCACCGAAATTGCGACGGCACTGATTCTCGGCATCCTGACAAACCGGATGCTCTCCAAAGCGAAGGAGGAAGCCCCTGCGGAACCGGTCAAGGCGGCTGCTGCGGTGAAATCCGCTCCGGCACAGAAGCAGCAACACAACAATCACCATAAGAAGAAAAAGAAGAAGTAAACAGGATATGTTTTGTGCGGCGATTTTGACATTCATCTGCGTGACCGGTGATTTTGACTCGGCAATCCCGCCGCTACGGTTCATAACAGTATCAAACCGGTTATATTATATTTCATAAACTGAAAGGAAGATTCAATGATGGCAACTACAGTAATTCTCGATCATCCGCTGATTCAGCACAAGATTTCGCTGCTGCGCGATGAGCACACCGGCACCCGCGATTTCCGTATTCTCGTCAGTGAAATTGCGATGCTCATGGGGTATGAGGCGATGCGCGATCTGCCGACGGAGCTTGTCGAGGTCAAGACGCCGATCACAACGGCACAGGTACCGATGATCTCCGGCAAAAAGCTGGCGATTGTTCCGATTCTGCGCGCCGGTCTCGGCATGGTGGACGGCATCCTGAATCTGGTGCCGTCGGCGAAGGTCGGACACATCGGTCTCTACCGCGATGAGGTCACGCACGAGCCGCATGAGTATTTCTGCAAGCTGCCCAAGGGGATCGAAGACCGCCTTGTGATTCTGCCGGACCCAATGCTTGCGACCGGCGGCTCGGCGATTCAGGCGGTGCAGTTCATCAAGGACAAGGGCTGCAATCAGATCAAATTCATGTGCATCATTGCAGCGCCGGAGGGACTGAAAGCCTTGCAGAAAGCGCATCCGGATATTGACATTTACTGCGGCTGTCTCGATGAGCATCTCAATGAAGATGCGTATATTGTTCCGGGTCTCGGCGATGCCGGCGACCGCATCTTCGGCACGAAATAAAGGCATACAGAAAGCCGCCCGATCAGCATACAGTGCTGATTGAGCGGCTTTTTCGATTCAGGGATTCTGCCTTCTGTCAGTCTCCGCGGACAAGGATTTCGTCGCAGCCGTAGCCGTCACCGAAAAGGAATGTGACAGTATACCAGCCGTAGTCCGTGCCGCCGATATTCCGGCAATGACCGCTGATTTCCTCGATCTCCGGATTGCTGGAATACATTTTTTCTGCATAGGCTTCTGCCTTTGCACGGAGTGTCTCCGATACGGACAGATCGGTGATATTGGCATATTCGATGCTGAAATGCATGACACGGCCGTCGTTGTCCAGCTCGGCATAAGCGCTGTCGCAGATATCATCATTGTATCTGCGCGTGATGCCGATGCTGCACGGGAGAAAGGTCTGGCTTGTTGTCAGTTCAAGGATATGCTCGTCCCGTTCAGTGAAGGCTTCACGCTCCGGCACAACGGCATCCAGCAGATCATCCGCGATTTTGCGGAATTCATCCTCGGAGAGCATCGGTGCATTGTATGCATCTTTGGAGAGCAGAATGCGGCCGTCGTCCAGTTCGATGAAACTGTTTTCCGGTTTGCTTACGATATAGTCTCCTTCACTGTCGGCGGCAGGCGGAAGCACTTTGGCGGTTTCGCCGTTCGGACCGGTCGTTTTGAGCGATTCGTCATCGGTAACGGTTTCATATGCAGCCGGATCCGGATTCATATGCCATGCAGTCTGCTCATGTGCCTCGTAGGAGACCAGTCTGCCGTACTGATCAAACAGCAGGCGATCCTGCTCCGGATTATAATATGCAAAGAGGGTTTCCGACGGCGCTTCTCCGTCATAGGCGATCTCATCACCGCAATATGTCATGGTATAGGGCGTATCGGCAGGAGAGAAGGTACCTGTATCAATGCCGAATGCGGAGAGATCGGGCAGCGTGATATCCGCCTGCGTAACGGTCTGTGCAGTGATCGGTGCATCGGTTTCTGCACCGGTTGTTTCCACGGTCTGCTCGGTGAGATTTCCGGCGGGATCGGTCTGCTGTGCGGCTGCACATCCGGTCAGCAGAAGTGCAGCGGTCAGGATTGTGATATATCTGTATTTCATGTAAATTCATTCCTTTCTGCGAAAAACGCTTTGGTTGTATTCAGTATAACGGATACCGGAATGAAATGCAAGCGATGTATCGGATTGTAAATGCCGTGTTGCCGGACTGTAATCGGACGGTATCAGACGCTGCGGACGAATGTAATAATCCGGCGAAAATGTAACAATCCCCGACCGGATACGAAAGAACCGGCAGGGGATTGCATTTGATTTGCACGTTTATGCGTTTCCGCTGCACTGCATGATCTGTTCAAACGCCGCAAGATATTCGGGATATCTGCCGCTGATCTTTGTGAAATACTGACGGCAGAAGCTGCGGTGCGTCCTGAGAAAATCAGCGTACATATCATCAGGCGGCTCATGGTCGAGCCGGTCGCTTCGCAGTACATCGACTGCAATGACAGCCTTGATCTTGCTTGTCACTCTGAAAGACAGCTGATATGAAAGATTATGAATCCAGCCTGCCTGATACAGGCTGTCATGCAGCAGCTTGACCCATTGATTATCGTCTGAACTGACAAATTCAGATTGAAAAAACGAATCTATGATCTCTCTGTTATAGAATGTACGTCTGAATCCGTTTCCGCACGGTGCAGCACACGGCGTAAACGTCATCAGCAGCATTTTATTGATATCCCATGATGTCAGCTCCATGTTCGGGATGAATCTTGTGACCTTTCGTCCGTGACAATCGAAGGATACCTTGCGCAGATTCCGGCAGTGAAGTGAAAATATCCTGTCTTCGGGGCAGAAATCCTCAAAGGTTATCTCTTTCAGATTTCGGCAGTTTACAGCATTCCTGTCTATATGCACACGCCCCTTGACAACAATCTTTTCGCAGTCTTCCTGAATTGTATGGTGCGGAAAGAAATCTGCAACCGGCGTGATAATGCAGGTATCATCTTTGCTGTCATACCCGATCTCATACGGCTTCTTATATAATCTGTCCTTCTGCGGAAAATAATTGACACCTGTTACATGTTTGGGAAAGGCACAGTGCTGTTCGCAGTCATTGTGTTCAGGAAGTATGATTGTACAGGGAGAAACACCGTAGCTCATATGCTCTTTATCCCGCGGCTTTTCAGCACGAACCGCATTCCGGTAAAAACGGACGGTTTTGCATTCTGAAAGATCCATGCTGTCGCTGTGCAGAGACCACCGGCAGAATGTGACCGAATCCGCTTTGAATTTGAACGGACCGCCTCTGACATGCAGAACAGTCAGATTCGACGAATCAGGATAGGTGCAGATGACCTGATTGTTACTCATTAAAGGTGCTTCAAAGGCATCTGCATTGTTGATGCCCGGCGTAAGGCATTCGACAGCGAAATCTTCAAGCCCGCTTGCATAGAAAGCCTGATTCTCAATCTCGCAGATGCTTTTCGGGAATTCGATGTATTTCAGCCCTTTACAGAATATAAATGACCGGTATCCGATATGCTTTAAGGTGAGCGGCAGCTCGGCCTGTTCCAGCATCCTGCATTCCGAAAACAAATAATCGGACAATGAAGTGAGACCGTCCTCGAAGATCACTTTATACATCGTACTGCCTTTGAAAACAGCTTCGCCGAGTCTGCGGATGTTCCCGTGAATGTGCATAATGCAGCAGGTACAGTTACGAAAGGCTTCCCTGCCGAGCTCATCCACGGGCATCCCGTCGATCAAATACGGGATAATATGGTTTTTGTGCGGTTTTCCGTGGTAATTGGTGATCTTTATGCTGCGCCGCTTTTTGCGGAACGAATAGCCTGCTGCAACAGCTTCCTTTGCCGTCATTTCAATATGCGGGACTGTTTTGGAGACCGCAGTAAACAGCTTCGGAAAATAAATCTGCGGCGTTACAAAGATTTCAGGCTTCTGGATCATAGGATCACTTTCTCTCATAATAAAAAAAGCCTTCCGCAGAAGGCAGTATCCTGCAAATATGCCCGTTGACGGAGTTGAACCGTCGTACAACAATCCCGGACAGGGTGCGCTCTTACGTTGATATATACGGGCGTCGGGCGGCAAGCCGCATCTGCTGCAAAGGACAGCTGTTTTGATTAAACTACCGATACATATATTATATCACAGTGCAGCGGAGATGTCAACATGCCGTAAGGCGCTATCGCAAACCGGCACTGTCTCCGCCTAGTTCACAAAATGTTCACAGTTTGTTCATGGACAAAATGCGGGAAATGTGTTATAATAAATAGACCGTTTACGCGGATTCGGGAGTATGCCTGCCGTTTGCAGGAGGTTTTCACCTTCCCCCACCTGCGTTTACCGGATTAACGATCAAGAAAGAGGTGAAACTCATGCTTCGTAAGGAAGAAAAGACGGAGGTCATCCTTGCAAATGCAACCCACGAGGGCGATACCGGTTCTCCTGAGGTGCAGATCGCAATTCTGACCCGCCGCATCAACGACCTGAATGCTCATCTGAAGGAGCATAAGCACGACCACCACTCCTACCGTGGTCTGCTGAAAATGGTCGGCCGCCGCCGTAATCTGCTCCAGTACCTGAAGAAGAAGGATATCGAGCGTTACAGAGCGACGATCGAGCGTCTCGGCCTGCGTAAGTAATACGCGCAATGAGGGGGAGGGAGGCGACTCCCTTCCCTTTTATTTGTTCCCTGCAATCGTGCTTTCGCGGTCTCCCAGCCGGTTTAGCATGAAATCATGTACTGGAGCCTGATGCAGTCCGTGATTTTATGCTAACAGATGTCGGGCGAACTGCGGAAAAGCACGAAACAAATCATTATCTAAGGAGGCTTTTCCAAATGTTCGAGAATCACAAGATTTTCAAGACGACATTCTGCGGCAGAGAGCTGAGCATTGAAACAGGCAAGACCTGTGAGCTTTCCAACGGCTCCTGCTGGGTCCGCTGCGGCGACACCGTCGTCATGGCAAACGTCACCGCGAGCGAGAAGCCGCGTGACGGCGTAGACTTCTTCCCGCTTTCCGTTGATTATGAGGAGCGTATGTACTCCGTCGGCAGAATCCCCGGCAGCTTCATGAAGCGCGAGGGCAAGCCGAGCGAGCACGCGATCCTCACTTCCCGCTGCGTAGACCGTCCGATCCGTCCGCTTTTCCCGAAGGATATGCGCAATGACGTTGCAGTCGTCATGACGGTTCTGGCTGTCGATCAGGATGTGATGCCGGAAATCCTCGGCATGATCGGTACATCCGTCGCAATCTCGATCTCCGATATTCCGTGGAACGGACCGATCGGCGGCGTCGAGGTCGCACTCGTTGACGGTGAGATCATTCTGATGCCGACCAAGGCACAGAGAGCTGTCTCCGATCTGAAGCTGACCGTTGCCGCAACTGCTGAAAAGATTGTCATGATCGAGGCAGGCGCAAACGAGGTTCCGGATGATCTGATGCTCGAGTGCATCCTCAAGGCACATGAGGAGATCAAGAAGCTCGTCGCGTTCATTTCCGAGATCCAGAAGGAGATCGGCAAGCCGAAGTTCGAGTTCGAGTCCATGGAGGTTGATCACGAGCTGTTCGATGCGATTATGGAATTCGCACGCAAGGACGTCGAGTTTGCGCTCGATACCAATGATAAGAATATCCGCGAAGCAAGACTGCTTCCGATCAAGAATGCAATCCACGAGAAGTTCGATCCGGAGAATGAGACCCGTATCGCAATGATCGATGAGTGCATCTACAAGCTCCAGAAAACAATCGTCCGCGACTGGCTCTATCAGGGCAAGCGCGTGGACGGCAGAAAGATCGACGAGATCCGTCCGCTGGCTGCTGAGGTCGGCGTGCTGCCGCGTGTACACGGCTCCGGTCTGTTCACCCGCGGTCAGACGCAGGTCCTGACGATTGCAACCCTCGGTCCGGTCTCCGATGCACAGCGCATCGACGGTCTGGATGAGAACGAGGAGACCAAGCGCTACATGCACCAGTACAACTTCCCGAGCTATTCTGTCGGCGAGACCAAGCCGTCCAGAGGTCCGGGACGCCGCGAGATCGGTCACGGCGCACTGGCTGAGAAGGCACTGGTTCCGGTTCTGCCGTCTGTTGAGGAATTCCCGTATGCACTGCGCCTCGTTTCCGAGGTTCTGAGCTCCAACGGTTCGACCTCTCAGGGCTCGATCTGCGGTTCGACGCTGGCTCTGATGGATGCCGGCGTGCCGATCAAGGCACCGGTTGCAGGTATCTCCTGCGGTCTGATCACAAAGCCGGATTCCGACGAGTTCATGACCATGGTTGATATCCAGGGCCTTGAGGACTTCTTCGGCGATATGGACTTCAAGGTCGGCGGTACTCATAAGGGTATCACCGCAATTCAGGTCGATATCAAGGTTGACGGTCTGACACCGGCAATCATCAAGGAAGCATTCGAGAAGACCCGCAAGGCGCGTCTCTACATTCTCGATGAGATCATGCTGAAGGCAATTCCGGCATCCCGTGAGACTGTCTCCGAGTATGCACCGAAGATGCTCCAGACCCGTGTTCCGGTTGACAAGATCCGCGAGGTCATCGGCTCCGGCGGCAAGGTGATCCAGAAGATTTCCGCTGAGTGCGATGTCAAGATCGACATCAACGAGGACGGCAGCGTGTTCGTTTCCGGTATTGATCTTGCAAATGCAAGAAAGGCAATCCAGATTGTTGACACGATTGCAAACGGTCCGGAGATCGGCGCGATCTACAAGGGCAAGGTCACCGGTATCCAGACATTCGGCGCATTCGTTGAGATCGTTCCGGGCAAGGAAGGTCTGGTTCATATCTCCAAGCTGGACAAGCAGCGTGTCGAAAAGACCGAGGATGTTGTCTCGCTGGGCGATGAGATCGTCGTCAAGGTCATGGAGATCGACGATGTCAAGGGCAAGATTTCCCTTTCCAGAAAGGACGCACTCGCTGAGCTGGAGGCAAGAAAGCAGCTGGTTCAGGATGATAACGCCTGATTGATGCATCAACGGCAGGGCAGATCGGATTTGGTCTGCCCTGTTTTTGCGAGCGGTGCATGAAGGAGAAAAGTATGAAAATGCGAAATTATGTGCTGGCTGCGGGCATCTGTCTGCTGCTGACCGGCTGCACGGGGGAGCGGAAGGACCCGATCATCAATGTCGAAACATCTCCGCTCAAAAAGCAGACCACTGCGACGGAAACGGCCGGTACGGAGCAGACCGCGGCATCCGCGACAACCGCACCCGAAACAACAACTGTGACGACGACCGAGGCGGAGCCTGAAAAGCCTTATCAATGGGTCAGGGAGCCTTTTCTCGAGGCGGATGATATCAACGTGGTTGCGGCGGAGAATGCGAACGCGAATTACGGCGATTATCTCGACACGGATTTTGCGCTGCTGATCCGCGGCGATCTGCTCGGCATGGTCGATTATGACGGCAATGTCGTCATGGAGCCGAAATACAAGGCTGTCCGCGGCATGCTGGACAGCGGGACTGCACATTACGATTTTCAGGCTGATCCGTCTCCGGCAGGCACTTCGCAGGTTTTCTGCGTCAAATCGAGGAAATTTGTGGCATACGAGGAGCCGATTTGTCCGGAATGCGGTGAGATGTTCTCCACCTGCTATTTCGGCAAGGACTATGCCTATGAATCCGAGCAGAAATATGCCGGAACCTATGCGTCCGATGTGCTGCACAGCGCAGAGAACGGCGATGAGCTCTGGCTGCATGGGCAGATCGGCTTTGAGCGAAAGGATGATCTGACAGATACCGTGGTCGCAAGAAGTATCACGCTGCCGCAGGATTATCTTACGGATATGAGTGCGAAGGGCAGCGTCGCGGGCGGCTTCGGTCTGATCCGGAACAATGAGGTGATTCTGCCGTTCGATTATCCGTATGCGCTGGATTTCAAGGAAGGCGCGGCGGCATTCTGCAAGGACGGCAAATGGGGCTATGTCGATCGTAAGGGCGTACTGGCCATCCCGTGCCTTTTTGAAGGGCCCGATTCCTTTATCGACAACTATGCGTGTGTATCGAAAGGGGGAAAAACGGGAGTCATCAATCATTCCGGGGAAACGGTAGTCCCCTTCGAGTACGGTTCAAATTACGAAATTGTCACGGGCGATCCCGCTCTCGCCATCCTGGAAAAGGATGGGTGGAAAGAAGTCGTTCGCATCTCCGGCATGGAGTCTCGGACGCTCGTCAAAAACATAGGGGAGGATATTGAGACGTCCCTCATCCAAGTGGATGGCGATCTTTTCTCTATCGTTGGGGGAAGAGTTTATGACGTCCAAGGCCATGTCATCTCGCCGAAAGAATACGTATTGGAGCAAATCAGTGGAACGTCCTACGCCCTGCCTGTCTTCAAGGCGATGCCGGCGAAATCAAAGAAGGGAGAGGAGCCCGAACCAATCATCCTGCGATTGGTCAAGAAGTGACTCGGCTCACCCGATGTCGATGCTCTCTCCGAGGAAGTGGGGCTGCTTGCCTA
>CAMHUJ010000023.1 GCA_946188175.1 uncultured Ruminococcus sp. | reverse complement strand
AGATGCCGAAGCCGACGATAATAACGATTTTGCTGTAAATATGCCGGATCACCAGCGGAATCTTCTTGATGCGCTTTTTGCCGATAAGCTGCTCGATCAGGATAAACACGCCGAAATACAGACCCCAGATGATGAAATTCCAGCTTGCGCCGTGCCAGAGACCCGTGCAGAACCACACGAGGAACAGGCCGCCGTATTTTCTGCGCTTGCCGAAGATCGGCACATAGAGCACGTAATCGCGGAAGAAGGTTCCGAGCGAAATATGCCAGCGCTGCCAGAATTCGGAGATATCCTTGCAGAGGAACGGGTGGCGGAAGTTCTCGTCGAAATGGAAGCCGAACATTCTGCCCATGCCGATTGCCATATCGGAATAGCCCGAAAAATCGAAATAAATCTGCATCGCATAGACAATGACGGCATACCATGTTCCGGCGACGGAGAGCGCCGTGCCCTCGGAGCCGAAAAACTGATCAACAATAACCGAGAGGTGATTTGCGAGAATGACCTTCTTGCCCAGACCGATCATCAGGCGCGTGAAGCCCTCGCTCAGGTCGAGCAGCGTGGTCTTGCGCTCCTTGATCTCGTCTGCAATCGTCGCATAGCGGACAATCGGTCCGGCAATGAGCTGCGGAAACATCGAGATATAGAGCAGCAGATGAAACGGATTCTTCTGGACGTCGATTTTCTCCCAGTAAAGGTCGATGATATAGGAGAGAATCTGGAAGGTATAGAAGCTGATGCCGATCGGCAGTGTCAGCTTCGGAACCGGCAGGCTGACGCCCGGAATCAGGTTCAGGTTTTCAACGATGAAGCCGCTGTATTTGAATACACCGAGCAGACCGATGTTAAAGATCAGGCTGACGGTCATGATGAATTTGGCGCCGCCGGCTTTTTCATGCTTCTGGCAGCCGCCGATGCCGAGACCGAAGAGATAGTTCATCAGGACGCTGATCAGCAGCAGGATGATGTAGGTCGGCTCACCCCATGCATAAAAGAGCAGCGAGAAGACGGTCAAAGTGAAGTTTTTGATTTTCAGAGACGGCGAAAGCCCGTAGCAGAGAAGGCATACGGGCAGGAACAGATATAGAAAATAGAGGCTTGAAAATACCATATCGAAACGCTCCTGATTTGTTCTGCTTTGTGCAGAATTCTGCACAAATATTGATTATATCTTTCTGTAAATATACTGCTGCGCGAAAATAGGCGCACTTTTCTTTATTATAGCACAAAAGCGCGAAACATGCAAGGGATTTTGCAGATTTTATGCGGAAAATTAGAAATGAGAAATTGCGGCTTCCGCTTTACAGAAAGAAACTTCAAAATCATCCGCCGTAAAGCGGATACAACAATTTCTAATTTCTGATATCTCATTTGCAGAAAAGCCGCACGGCGGGAAACCGTGCGGCTTTTCATCAGAGATTGCGGGGTTAGTAGAGCTCACCGCTGCCGTTCCACTGGATCAGCGCGCGGATGCGCTTGGGCATAATCGGATGCGAGGACAGGATATTCACAAGCCACAGGAAGAATCCGTGCTCGTTGATCGTCGCATCCACATAATCCTGCACATCAACCATGGGATACAGGTGGCGGTCTACCATGAGCATAACGATTGACCGCACGCCGTCATAATTCGTCAGGCGCTGTGCCAGCCGGTCACAGCTGAATTCACGGGTACGCGACGCAATCTGCCCGAAAATCGGCAGGCTGCCCGAAAACAGGATCGGCAGATTGTAATGCAGCGTTGCATGACCGTAGTAGATATGCGACAGCTCATGTGCGAGGATAAATGCAAGTGCGTTCATATCCTTATGTTCACGGAACGCGACCTCAAAGACCTCGGTGTTGACAAGGATATACTGTCTGCCGAAGATGAAGCTCGAAAATGCATTGAGCATACCGTTCTGCTGGACGATGTAGATTTCCGGTACTTTTTTCATGCCGAGGCGGTAGGCGTAGGAATGCACCAGCGAATAGATCTCGGGGAAATTCCGCTGCGTGATTTTCAGGCTCGATGCCTTGACCGATGCAAAATTCAGATACAGCGTGATGAACAGCGAAATAATGCCGAAGATGCCGTAGAAGAACAGCTTGATCTCGCTCGGAAGCTCCTTCGCAAAATCCTGCATGTATTCCGACTGCTCGCGTTCCTTTTCACGTTTTTTCTGCCGTTCGGATTTCTCCTCTTTTTTGTCAGAACCCGTCTTGGCACCGGATTCATCCTTGCTGTCGGAATCGGTACTTTGATCGCTGTCTTGTTCCGTATCGCCGGATTCCGCAGCTTCCTCGGAATCATCCGCAGCAGCATCAGAATCGGCGAACATCTCTGAGATAATATGTTCGCTGAATTCGTGCATATCATCCTGATAATCACTGATATGTGCGATCATGAGAATCAGTACGGAAAGAATGAGCAGCACATTCAACTCGATCAGGCGGCGGTACCAGCGCTTTTCGTGGCTGTGACGGCAGCTGTCGGCTTCTGCCTTGGAGATCGGCGGCAGCGCCATGATGCGGTCATAGTCCGAGGCATAAACAATCGGCTCCTTCGGGGGTGTCGGACCGCCGTACTGCGGCTGAAACGCAGGCTGACCGGCAATCGAAGGCTGCTTGAAGCCCTCCTCCGGATACAGATTCGGGACGGTCGGCGTCGGCGGCGTCAGCGTCTGTTCAGGCTGCACGACCGGCGGCGTCAGCGTCTGTTCAGGCTGCATGACCGGCGGTGTCAATGTCTGCTCGGTCTGCATGACCGGCGGTGTCAGCGTCTGTTCCGGCTGCATGACCGGCGGCGTCAATGTCTGCTCGGACTGCATGACCGGCGGTGTCAATGTCTGCTCGGTCTGCATGACCGGCGGTGTCAATGTCTGCTCGGACTGCATGACCGGCGGCGTCAGCGTCTGCTCGGACTGCATGACCGGCTGCGTCAGCGTCTGTTCCGGCTGCATGACCGGCGGCGTCAGAGGCGGCTGGGACGGCGCGGACAGATACGAAGGCTGGAGCCGCGGCGGCGGTGTCAGCATGGCTTCCGGCGGCAGCGGCGGCTTCTCATCGGGCTGCGGCATGACGGAGGCAGGGCGGTTCAGATATTCCGGTTCCGCTTCCAGCGTCGGCATGACAGGCTCCTGTGGATCCTGCGGTGTCAGATCATGTTTGTCTTCCATAGTTCCTCCTGTTTGTTTTTTACATCGTGTAGTTTCGGTATTCTATTTTTACGGCGTGGAATTCTTCAGGATCAAGTTTATCCAGATTGTAATAATCCAGCATATATGTGAGATACATGTCAAGCATGTCTGCATTCATCGTATCCGTGATACTGCGGTTCTGCTCGCCGATCCGGACAATGTCATCGGCAAATTCTGACTGCAATGTGTATTCAGGGTAAGGGACAGTTACAATGTCAACTTTTTGTATTCCGGCATCAAGTTGCTTTTTCAGCATGCGGACGCTGAACCGGAATACATAGCCGTTTGCACCGTTGATATAGCAGAGGATGCCGACCGCACCGCATCCTGTCAGGATCGCAGCCTTTTGCAGCATGGCACATGTTTTTTCAGAAAGCTGCTCTGCCGCAGTCGTGAATAATTCCAGTGCGAGCAGCAGCCAGAAGCAGAATACAACAAAGAAGCAGCGCGGCGTGACCGGACTGACGATGCAGAACGGTGCCGTGCACATAACCGTGCCGCAGATATATACTGCGATGCGGACAAATCGTTCATGTTCAGTCATCACATAGCTCAGATACAGCAAAGAGATCACATACAGAAATGCAAAGGCGCATTCCAGCGCACCCATGCGCTCGCTTGCCGTCAGTGAAACAAAGGAGACAAAGCCTGCATTGAATACGGCATACAGTGCATAGGCGGCAATGCAGCCGAGCGAGAGCTTTGCATAGCGGCCGCGCTCCCTGCTCCAGCCGGATGTATCGGCGCGCAGATACAAAAAGCACAGCGCAGCGGCGATCAGAAAATGCAGCAGAAAATACTTCTTCGCAAAGAGCGGTGTGATCTTCGTGTAAACCTGAAAAAGGATATCCGTCAGGTCAAATGCCATTGTGCGGAAAGTATGTGTTTCCGTTTCCGCTGCGACATCTTTGTAATTCGGGTTGATGAGCATAAGAATCAGCCCGAGCAGGGTAGATACAGCGTAAGCTGCCTGATATGCATGCGGCTTCTGCTGTTTGCTGCGTATGGCGTATATGAGGACAAAGCCTGCGAATACAACATTGAAAATCGAAACATGTTCTACGAAAAATGCACCGCCGAAGCCGAGCAGAACGCAGAGCGGAATCAGCAGCTTTCTGTGTTTCGGCTCTTTTCCGGCGAACTCACGGAAGCAGAGCCGCATATACAGCAGCGTGAAGATCACCGGTACCAGATGTACGGCAAAGGCAAACAGCCATAGAACGACTTCTGAATAGATATTCGACGGCATCAGCACAAACAGCGCCAGCGCAAGCCATGAAACGGACTGCCGTTTCTGCCTGATCTGTGTCAGTTCTGCGAGCAGCAGGATACAGCCGGAGAGCAGCAGCGTCATCAGGACGATTTTCGCGGCAGGGTAGCGGACGATCAGATATGCGAGACGGTTTGCGATATATCTTCCGTTTGTGAAAGCCGTAAAGCGGATATCCGGTCGTTCAAAAGCATAATACAGCAGATAATCGTCTCCGACCGGCGATGCGGTCAGACTGCTGATCAGCGCAAACAGGAACACTGCCGCCAAAAAGAGCAGGCGGGATCGGTTGATTGATTTCATAGGAACCTCGTTCAGAGAAAGAATGTGCAGTTGTATGCATATACTATACCATACAATTCAGCAGACGTCAAGGGCTGTGCCGTTTTTTTAAGGTTACGGAAAGCGAATTCACTCATCCCAGTAGCCGTGCTCGAGGCGGTTCAGCGAATGTGGGCTGACATACTGCGGAAATCTGCCGGTCTTTTCCACGGTCAGACCGTGCAGCATCCCGACATGCACCGAGAGATGCCGGAACTGCATCAGAATCAGCTCAAGCCGTGTGAAGGGGCAGTCCGGCGGACATTCATTCAGCTCGCTGTCAGACAGATTTCCGAGATACTCCATTGTTTTCTGCCGGACGGATTGCAGCAGCTCCAGCAGTTCTTCGTCGCTCCATTCCTTTGTGATCGGCTTGAACGGGTTATCCGAACCCGGTTCAAATCCTTCACGCTCGGTATAGTGATTCGGATTGAAGAACCACTTATCCGCAGAGTGCAGCGTGTGATACACAAAGCGCCATGCCGGTGCGCCCTTGACAAGTGCGTTCCGGTCATAGGTTTTCAGCGCGATGATCAGATTGACAAAATTAGAATCCGTCTGGCGTGCGATCATTTCACATACCGGTTCCATATTCATTCCTCCGTATGAAAACAGCAAGCCGATCCGGACAATAATCCGGACCGGCTTGTATCAGCTGAAAAATCAGAAATTGACCTTTCTTGCGACATAGCTGGTGTGCAGGAGCTCGTGTGCCTTGTGTGCGCCCGGCTCGCCGAGGTACTCCTTGTAGAGTGCCTGGATTGCAGGGTTATCCTGAGACTTGCGGAGTTCCATTTTTGCATCGACGCTGTAGAGTGCCTTTGCACGCTCTGCACGCAGATCGGTGAAGTTGCGGACGGATGCCGGCTGAATCGGCTGACCGCCGCCGTTGACGCAGCCGCCCGGGCATGCCATGATCTCGATGAACTGATAATCAGCCTCACCGGCACGGACCTTGTCCATGAGCTTGCGTGCATTTGCAAGACCGCTTGCGACTGCAACCTTGACAGTCAGACCGCCTGCGGTGTAGGATGCCTCCTTGATGCCCTCGATGCCGCGGACCTCGGTGAAGTCAACCTTATCATTTGCGAGCTTCTCGCCGCTGATCTTCTCGACAGCAAAGCGGAGTGCAGCCTCCATAACGCCGCCGGTTGCACCGAAGATCAGACCGCCGCCGGTGTAGATGCCGAGCGGATCGTCGAACTTCTCTTCCGGCAGGGCATTGAAGTCGAGACCTGCGCGGTCGATCATTCTGCCGAGCTCACGGGTCGTCAGTGCGATATCAACATCCGGATAGCCGGATGCTGCCTGATCCGGTCTGCCGATCTCGAATTTCTTTGCGGTACACGGCATAACGGAAACGGAAACGATATCCTTCGGATCCCAGCCCATCTTCTCTGCATAGTAGGTCTTGATAATTGCGCCCTGCATCTGCTGCGGGGACTTGCAGGTGGAAAGATTCGGGATCAGATCCGGGAAGTAGTGCTCGCAGAACTTGATCCAGCCCGGGGAGCAGGAGGTGATCATCGGCAGGACACCGTTGCCGGTGACGCGCTGGATCAGCTCGGTACCCTCTTCGAGAATGGTCAGGTCAGCTGCATAGTTTGTATCGGTGACAACATCGAAGCCGAGTCTGCGCAGTGCTGCGACCATTTTGCCCTCGACATTCGTGCCGATCGGATAGCCGAACATTTCGCCGAGACCTGCACGGACAGACGGTGCGGTCTGGACGACAACATGCTTGGTCGGGTCTGCGATTGCCTTGAAGACATCGTCGGTGTAATCCTTCTCGGTGAGTGCGCCGGTCGGGCAGACCGTGATGCACTGACCGCAGGAGACACATGCCGTCTGTGCCAGCGGCTTGTTGAACTGCGAACCGATGTTGGTGATGAAGCCGCGCTCATTTGCGCCGATGACACCGATGCCCTGCGTGACCGCACATGCTGCGACGCAGCGGCGGCAGAGGATGCACTTGTTGTTGTCACGGATCATATGTGCAGCGGAATCGTCGATTGCATACTCGGTGCGCTCGCCCTTGTAGACGTCCGCATCGGTGATGCCGAGATCATTTGCCAGCTTCTGGAGCTCGCAGTTCTTGCTGCGGACGCAGGAGAGACATTTCATATCGTGGTTGGAGAGCAGCAGCTCCATGGTCTTTCTGCGGGAATCGAGAACCTTCGGGGAGTTCGTCGTGACCTCCATGCCCTCGGAAACCGGATAGACACATGCTGCGACCATTCTTGCCGGTCCGAGGTTCGGACCGCGCATTTCGGCTGCCTCGACCATACACATACGGCAGGCACCGATCTCATTGATATCCTTCAGATAGCAGAGCGTCGGAATCGTGACGCTTGCTGCGCGTGCAGCTTCCAGCACGGAGGTACCCTTCGGGACCTGTACTGCAAAGCCGTTGATTTTTACATTTACCATATCACTCATGTCCTGAAGCCTCCTTTACTGCTTGCTGATTGCCTTGAACTTACACTTCTCGATGCAGGCACCGCACTTCACGCACTTCGAGCTGTCGATTGCGAAGGAAGCGAGCTTGTGACCTTCAGCGATATAGTCCGTTCTGGAAATCGCGGTTGCCGGGCACTGCTTTGCACACATGCCGCAGCCGATACAGGTATCCTTGTCGATGACGAAGTTGAGCAGGGACTTGCAGACGCCTGCCGGACACTTCTTGTCAACGATATGTGCAATGTACTCATCGCGGAAGAAGCGAAGCGTAGAGAGCACCGGATTCGGCGCAGTCTGACCGAGACCGCAGAGAGAGTTTACCTTGATGTACTGGCAGAGCTCCTCGAGCTTGTCGAGGTCGGCCAGCTCGCCGTTGCCGCTGGTGATCTTGTCAAGGATCTCATAGAGACGCTTGGTACCGATACGGCACGGTGTACACTTACCGCAGGATTCATCCATGGTGAACTGGAGGAAGAACTTTGCGATATCGACCATGCAGTTATCCTCATCGAGAACGATGAGACCGCCGGAACCGATCATGCAGCCGATCTTTGCGAGGCTGTCGTAATCGACGCTGACGTCATAGTGTTCTGCCGGAATGCATCCGCCGGAAGGTCCGCCTGCCTGTGCAGCCTTGAACTTCTTGCCGTTCGGGATGCCGCCGCCGATCTCCTCGATGATCTCGCGGAGCGTGGTGCCCATCGGGATCTCAACCAGACCGGTGTTCTTGATCTTGCCGCCGAGTGCAAAGACCTTTGTGCCCTTTGCAGTCTCGGTACCCATGGAAGCATACCACTTTGCACCCTTGAGGATGATCTGCGGAACGTTTGCATAGGTCTCAACGTTATTGAGAATGGTCGGCTTCTGATACAGACCCTTTTCAGCCGGGAACGGCGGACGCGGACGCGGCTCACCGCGGTTGCCCTCAATGGAGGTCATCAGTGCGGTCTCTTCGCCGCAGACGAATGCACCTGCGCCAAGGCGGAGGTCGATGTCAAACTTGAAGCCGGTGCCGAAGATATCGGTGCCGAGCATACCGGTTTCTCTTGCCTGCTTGATAGCGATGCGCAGTCTCTCAACCGCAATCGGATACTCTGCACGGACATAGATATAACCCTGGGAAGCACCGATTGCATAACCTGCAATGGTCATTGCCTCGAGCACGACATGCGGGTCGCCTTCGAGCACGGAACGGTCCATGAATGCACCGGGGTCGCCCTCGTCAGCGTTGCAGCATACATATTTAATATCGGCATCCGGAACGATGTTGCGTGCGAGCTTCCATTTCATACCGGTCGGGAAGCCGCCGCCGCCTCTGCCGCGCAGACCGGAATCAAGAATCTCCTGGATGACTTCTTCCGGTGTCATCGAGGTCAGGACCTTGTGGAGTGCCTGATAGCCGTCTCTGCCGATGTATTCATTGATATTTTCAGGATTGATGAGACCGCAGTTGCGCAGTGCAACACGGTTCTGCTTTGCATAGAATGTTGTTTCGTTCAGTGACTTGATATCATCAGAGCCCTCGGTGACGGTCTCGTCATAGAGATACTTCTTGACAGGCTTGCCGCCGATGAGGTGCTCATCCACGATCTCCGTGACCATGTCGATCTTGACATGGGTATAGAAAGAGCCTTCCGGATACACGATCATGATCGGACCGCGCTCGCAGAGACCGAAGCAGCCGGTGCGAACAACGAATACCTTATCCTTGAGACCCTTCTCTTCGAGCTGCTTCTCGAGCTCGTCAGCGATCTTCATGGAACCGGAAGAAGTACATCCGGTACCGCCGCACATGAGGATGTGCTTCTCGTACTTGGCACCGTCGGCAACCTTGCCGAGACGGAGTGCCATTTCCTTGCGCATTTCCTCCTTGATTGCAGTAAGCTCCTGCAAAGTCTTCATATTAAACCTCCTATTATCTGCACGGTTCAGTCTGCGTATTTTGCAAGAATGTCCTGCACTTCCTTGATGTCTCCGGTCAGTCTGCCGTAAACGTCATCGTTGATCGTGACGACGGGAGCCAGACCGCAGGCACCGACACAGCGACAGTCATCGAGCGAGAACTTGCCGTCCTGTGTGATCTCGCCGCTCTCGATACCGAGTGCTTCCTCGAGCTTCTCCATGACAATGCCGGAGCCCTTGACATAGCAGGCGGTTCCGAGGCAGACCGAGATGCGGTACTTGCCCTTCGGGGACATCGTGAACTGTGCATAGAAGGTTGCAACACCGAACACCTTTTCGAGCGGGATGTTCAGCTCCTCTGCAATCAGCGTCTGCACCTCGATCGGCAGATAGCCGTAGATCTCCTGCGCCTTCTGCATGATCGGCATCAGACATCCCGGGTCCTCGCGGAGCGCGTCGATTGTAGCACGGAGCTCCTGCTCCTGCTCCGGCGTGCCGGTAAAGGGAATGGTTGCGATTTTTTTGGCCATATGAATCGTATCCTCCTTTTATGTAATGAGAACGATTGAATTTTGATGTTCCGTCCGGAATCCGCACGGATTTTTTTGGCATGAAAACAGCCGCCTCTGAGCGCGCGGACGCACTGAGAGACAGAAGTTCATACCGAGCCTTAATGATTTTACTACATTTCCAAAGAAAAATCAAGATGAAAAATGCACAACTTTTCCTACAACTTTTCGTATGTTTCTATGAATCAGCCTATGCTAACACATCAAAACGGACGTAAATACGTTAAAACAAACACTTTCGTTTGCGAAATACCTGTACGTACACGGCGGACAGGTGTCCGGAAACCACGGTAAAACCCAGAAATCGACAGCACCGCAGAAAAATAATTGCCGTATTCAGAAAAAACGCGCTTTCTCGGCAGATTTTTTGCGTAAAATGAAATACGGGAGCGCGGTGCCGGAGACCGTGCCGCGGACAGTCCCCGAATACAATCTGAAAAAAGAATCTGGAGGTCGAAATGGAACAGCAATCTTGTTACTTACCGGAGGGCAGCTTCCTCGAAACACCGCAGAATACAGCCGCAATCGGCAGTGAGGAGGGGCTCAGGGAGGCAATCGCAACGGGCAGGCGGCTTGAAGCGCGCGTGCGCGTCTGTGACGGGGCGCATAATCTGCATGTCGATCTGCCCTGCATGCGCGGACTGATTCCGCGGGCAGAGGGCGCGCTCGGCATCAGCGAGGGCACGACGCGCGACATTGCACTGATCTCGCGCGTCAATAAGCCGGTGTGTTTTTCCGTGCTGCGTATCGCGCATGACGACGACGGCTGCCCCTATGCGGTTCTATCGCGCCGCATTCAGCAGGAGCAGTGCCGTGAGGGGTATATCCGCCACCTGAAGCCCGGCGATGTGATACCGGCGCGTGTGACGCATCTTGCGCCGTTCGGCTGCTTTGTCGATATCGGCTGCGGCGTACCGTCACTCATCCCGATTGATGCGATCTCGGTATCGCGCATCTCGCATCCGGCGGACCGCTTCCGTGTCGGTGATGAGATCCGCGTGATGGTCAAGGGCTTTGAAAACGGGCGGGTGCTGCTCACGCACAAGGAGCTGCTCGGTACATGGGCGGAGAATG